>CAZZLX010000009.1:0-23256 GCA_964655235.1 uncultured Rhizobium sp. | reverse complement strand
ATGCGCGCCGGGATTTCCTCCGACCGTAGTTCCAGCAGAAGTTCAGCCACGGGAGTCGGCCACCCAGGCTTCGCAGCAGGCTTTCGCCAGCGTGCGCACGCGGCCGATATAGGCCTGACGCTCGGTCACGCTGATCACGCCGCGCGCATCGAGCAGGTTGAAAGTGTGGCCGGCCTTCAGCACCTGGTCGTAGGCCGGGAGAGCCAGCCCGCGCTCGAGCAGCAGCGCGCATTCCTTCTCGGCGTCGGTGAAACGCGTGAACAGCCGGTCGGTGTCCGCGACCTCGAAGTTGAAGGTCGAGAATTCCTGCTCGGCGCGGAGATAGATGTCGCGATAGGTCTTGCCGCCCTTGTCCTTGGGCACGCCGTCCCAGTCGAGATCGAAGATGCTGTCGACGCCCTGGATGTACATCGCCAGGCGCTCGAGGCCGTAGGTGATCTCCACCGGCACCGGGTCGCATTCGATGCCGCCGACCTGCTGGAAGTAGGTGTATTGGCTGACTTCCATGCCGTCGAGCCAGACTTCCCATCCCAGGCCCCACGCACCGAGGGTCGGGTTCTCCCAGTCGTCCTCGACGAAGCGGATGTCGTGCGCCATGGGATCGATGCCGAGGCGCCGGAGGCTTTCCAGGTAGAGCTCCTGGTTGTTGGGCGGCGACGGCTTCATGATCACCTGGAACTGGTAGTAGTGCTGAAGCCGGTTCGGGTTCTCGCCGTAGCGCCCGTCCTTCGGCCGGCGCGACGGCTGCACATAGGCGCAGTTCCACACCCGGTCGGGGCCGAGCGAGCGCAGCGTCGTCGCCGGATGCGACGTGCCGGCGCCCATCTCCATGTCGTAGGGCTGAAGAATGACGCAGCCCTGCTCCGCCCAATAGGATTGGAGGGTCAGGATCAGGGACTGGAAGCTGGTCGGGCGGGGGGGCGCCATCGGCCGTCCTTTTTGCAGTGCAGCGATATAACCAGGGCCCGGGGGGTGGTCAAGGCGACATCCCGACGCCCTTCCGATTGCCGGCGGCCGAGCCGGCTTCTACCCTGCCCCGACGCCTATCCCCCTGCATCCGTTCCGGAATCGATCATGACCGAGCTCGAAAAGTTCCGCGAGAAATTCCGCATCCCGGCGTTCACGATCCGCGAGTACGACCACTGGGTCTGGTCGCTCCGCCCGCTGCACACGACGCTCGGCTGCGGGGTGCTGTCGCTCCGGCGCTACTGCCCGCATTTCGGCGAGATGACGCCGGCCGAGGGGACCGAGCTCGCGCATGCGGCGAAGGACATCGAGACCAGGCTCAAGGCCGCCTTCCAGTTCGAGAAGATCAACTACCTGATGCTGATGATGCTCGACCCGCACGTGCATTTCCACGTGCTGCCGCGCTACGGGAGCCCGCGCGAGTTCGCCGGATCGACCTGGACGGATGCGAGTTGGCCGACGGCGCCCAACAGCTCGCTCGGCGAGAAGATCGACGACGCCAAGGCGCAGGCGATCATCGCCAGGATCCGGGGCTAGCTCAGCCCGGATACGGGCACTCGGCGCGGCCGCAGGACCTCGCTGCCCGCGGCGACAGGTAGGTATCGCAGGACGGGCACTTAACCATGTCCTCGCCGTCCGACGCACGCGCCCGCTGGCGTGCGAGCGCTTCCGCTTCGTCGCGGGTCACCTTCTGTACGCGCTGCCACCAGCGGTAGCCGTACCAGACCGCGGCGATGACCGCCGCCAGCACCAGAAGCTTGGCGAAGCTGAAGCCGAACATGTCAGTCCGCCGCCTCGGCGCGAGGCTGCAGCGGGCGCGTCGCCTCGGCGAGCCAGGCGGCGGTCGCCGCATCGACCAGCGGCGTCAGCTTCTCGCGCACTTGGGCATGATAGTCGTTGAGCCAGTCGAGCTCGCTCTGCGTCAGCAGCGACGGCTCCACCAGCGCTAGGTCGATCGGCGCGAAGGTCAGCGTCTCGAAGCCCAGCATCGGCCGTTCGGCACCCTTCATCTCGATCGGCACCACGGTGATGAGGTTCTCGACGCGGATGCCGTAGCCGTCGGTCTTGTAGTAGCCGGGCTCGTTCGAGACGATCATGCCGGGCTTGAGCGCCTGCGTATTCGGCAGCTTCGAGATCCGCTGCGGCCCCTCGTGCACCGAGAGATAGCTGCCGACGCCATGGCCGGTGCCGTGGTCGTAGTCGAGGCCCGCCTGCCACAGCGGCAGGCGCGCCAGCGCGTCGAGCTGGCTACCGGTCGTGCCCACGGGAAAGCGCGCTTGTGCCAGCGCTATGTGTCCCTTGAGCACGCGGGTGAAGCGGTCGCGCTCTTCCGCCGACGGCGTGCCGCCGATCGCGATCGTGCGCGTGATGTCGGTGGTGCCGTCGAGATACTGGGCACCGGAGTCGATCAGGTAGAGCTCGCCCTTCCTGATCGGCCGGTCGGTATCCTCGGTCGCCTTGTAATGGACGATGGCCCCGTTGGGGCCGGCGCCCGAGATCGAGTCGAAGCTGAGGTCGCGGAAACGATCGTTCTCGCGACGGAAGTTCTCGAGCTGGTCGGACGCGGCGATCTCGGTCAGCCCGCCGTTCGGCGCCGTCGTGCCGAGCCACGCGAGGAACTTCGTCACGGCCGCGCCGTCGCGCACATGGGCGACCTTGGTGCCGGCGATTTCCGCCGGGTTCTTGCACGCCTTGGCGAGCTGGCAGGGATCTGCGGCCCGCACGACCTCTGCCTTGGCCTTGTCGAGACGCTGGAACACCCAGGACGGCGCCGAGCGCGGATCGGCGAGCACGCGCTTGCCGGCGAGCTCGTCGAGCCCGGATCCGAGCTCGTCCGGCTCGCGAAGCCGCACGTGATTGCCCAGGTGGCTGCGCGCCGCCGGCGTCAGCTTGCGCCGGTCCATGTAGAGATCGACCGCGCCGTCATCCTTGAGCAGCGCGAAGCCCAAGGGCAGCGGCGTGCGCGACACGTCGCGGCCGCGAAGATTGAGCAGCCAGGCGAGCGAGTCCGGCTGGGTTATGACGGCCGCGGCCGCGCCGGCCTGCACGATGGCTTCGCCCATGCGGCGGCGCTTCTCGTCGGCGGCCTCGCCGGCGAAGTCGAGGCCGTGCGGGATCACGGGTGCCAGCGGCGGCGGCGGCTGGTCCTTCCACACCGCGTCGACCAAGTTCTCGACCGGGAACAGCTTCGCCTTGGCACGCTCGCACGCGGCCTGGAGGCGCGCCACCTCCTCGATCGTGTGAAGCCACGGGTCGTAGCCCAGCGTCTCGCCCGGCTTCAGCGCCTCAGCGAGCCACGCATCCAAAGGCTGCTCGCCCGAGTGGCGGTACTCGAAGGTCTTGCCGTCGACCTGGGCGCGGACCTGGATCGTGTAGCGGCCGTCGACGAAGATCGCGGCGCGGTCGGCAAGCACGGCGGCCATGCCGGCCGAGCCGGTGAAGCCGGTCAGCCAGGCAAGCCGCATCGCCCGCGGCGGCACGTACTCGCCCTGGTGCTCGTCGGCACGCGGGATCAGGAAACCGACCAGCCGGCGCTTGGCGAGCTCGGCGCGGAGGGCGGCGATCCTGGGCGCCCGGTCGGACTTCGCCGCCGGATCGGGCTCGGCCAAAGTCGCCCGCAGCGCCCGAAGCTGGGCCTCGAGCGCCGGGCTCGGCTCGGCCGCGACCAGCTTAGGCCAGTCGGCGTCGTCGGCCGGGACAGCGCCGGAATTGACACCTTCGATCAGAGTCCGGACCTCCGCGACCCCGAGCGAGCTCCCGGCCTTCTTCAGAAGCCCGGCGAGGGCGTCGTCACCCTGGAAAACGGCTCGGCACTCGGTCATCTGGAACTCTTACAGATCGGTGGCGGCGGATATTAGCCCCGCCCGGCGCCCAAGTCGCCTCTCAGGCGGGGCCGTGCTGCAATTGCGCCAAGTTTGCCTCATCGTCGCCATAAACCATTCTATGGCATGCGATTACCGCATTGCTGCATTGCAATATACGCCCTCGTCGCATAGCTCCCCAGGGCCTATCTTCGGAGGGCGAGGGAATAAGCCCCTGGCACCGAATTCGTCCCCACGAAGAAAGGTACCGATCCCATGTCCGTTGAAATCCTTTACGAAACCGAGATCCTGGGTCGGTCCGTCAGCGTCGCCAGCCGCCGGACCGATACTGCGGAGCTCGTCCGCCAGGCCCGGCACGATCGCGCCGAGGTCGTCGGCACGTTCCTCGGCGAGCTGCTTGGCGACAGCCTCTATCAGCTGGGCGGCAGCCTCAAGAAGGTCGCCCGCACCGTCGAGTCCTGGCGCCAGCGCCGCGCGACTTTCGGCGAACTGAGCGCTCTCGACGACCGCCTGCTGGCCGACATCGGCGTCCGCCGGGCCGACATCCCGGCGATCGCGGAAGCCTCCGGCAATCGTCGTGGGCTTGCCCGCGTCAACTCGGCCGCGAGCATGCTTTCGCGCTCGGTCTGAGCATCACCTCTCCAGTTGCGACCTGCGGCGGCGGGATATCCCGCCGCCGTTTTTCTTTTTCAGCACCAGCGTCATCCACTCGCTCCGGCGGAAGCGCCGCTCGAGAACGAGTCCGTGGCGGCGATAAGCCTGAAACACCAGCCGCTCCTGGCTGACCAGAAGGCCCGCCAGCACCGCCCGACCGCCGGGCGCCAAGCGCGCCGCCATCGGCCGCGCCAGCCGCACGAGCGGATTCGCGAGGATGTTCGCCAGAACGAGATCATAGGGACCGGCGAGGCGCGGATTGCCGAAGCCGGTGCTGACCAGGCCGCGGAAGCGTCCGCCGAGTCGGTTGATCCGGGCATTCTCGACCGCGGTCCTGACCGCCACGGGATCGTTGTCGGATCCCACGACCGGCACCCTCCAGGTCTTAGCCGCCGCAATCCCGAGAATCCCCGAACCGCAACCCAGGTCGAGAACCCGCGGCCGCTTCCATCGCGGCCGGAGGCGGTCGATCGCGGAGAGACAGCCCGAGGTCGAGCCGTGCTCGCCCGAGCCGAAGGCGATGGCGGCCTCGATGGTCAGCGGCACGCTGGAGGCCGGCACCGGTTCCTGCGTGTGACTGCCGTGGATGTAGAAGCGTCCGACGCGGAACGGCGGGAAGCGCCGATAGGTCGCCTGGACCCAGTCGGCAACGGGTTCCGCCCGCGTTTCGATCGTCGGCACCGGCCAGCCGCCGCCCTCTGCGACCAGTGCCAGCGCCTCCCTGATCGCGGCGCGATCAGGCTCGTTTCGAAAGAACGCCTCGATCCGCCAGCGACGCTCGGCCTCGACCTCGACCGACGCGACCGCGTCGGCAACGCCGTCAAAGACGTCCGAGAAGGCCGGGACCGCCTCCATCGGCACGTCGAACTCGACGAACCATCCGGCGACCGGCGCGCTGTCGACGCTCACGAATCACCTCGTGTCACGGTATCGGAAGACGATGCCGACCCGCCGTTTTCCGCCGCTTTTTGCCAACGCCGGCAACCGCCGCTATAGGACGCGGCTCTCCCCAGGCAGGTTCGCATGCTCAAGATTATCGGTCTCGCTCTCGCCCTCTCCCTAGCCGTCATGCCGGCCGTCGCGCAAGCCCAGGCCAAGCCCCCGGCCGCGAAGAGCGCCACGACAAAGAGCAAAGGCCAGGCGGCGAAGCCGAAGCCGAAGAAGGCAACGGCCGCCAAGGCGAAGCCGACTGCGAAGTCGGCGAAGGCAGGCAAGAAGTCCCACGCCAAGTCGAAGCCGGCCGTGTCGCCGAAGGCCAAGGCGAAGACAAAGCGGATGAGCCAGAAGGCCCCTCCCCCGCCGCGCGGCGCCCGCAGCACCGTCACCCGGCCCGGCGACATCCTTAAGCCGAACCCTCGCGACTAGAGTTCCAGGGCGCCGCCCTTGAGGATCGCATCGGCGGCATCGGTGTAGCGGCCGTCCGCTTCGTGCAGCACCAGGCCCGGATGTATCTTCAGCGGCGTCCGCCGTCCCCCCCGCGCCTCGACGATCACCCGCTTCGCCGGCTCGCCCGCCCTCGGCCATAGCGGCATGACGACGATGGCGCCTGCCCGGCCGTTCAGCAGCGACAACAGGTCGGCGAGACGATCGGCCCGCTGGATGAAGGTCACGCTGCCGCCCGGCACGACCGCGCCCAGCGCCGCATCGATCCATGGACGGAGGCCCGCGTCATCCACGTTCGAGCGTCGCCGGCCGGGATCGGGCGAGGGATCGGCGCGACCGGCCTCGAGGTAAGGCGGGTTCGCCATCGCGCGATCGAAACCGCGCAGGTCCGAGGGCAGGCGCGCCACATCTCCCTCGCGCACCGTGAACCCGGCGCGGCCATTGAGCGCCGAGTTTTCGCGTGCGACGTCGGCGGTCGCCCGATCGATTTCGAGACCGGTGACAGTGAGCCCATCGACACGCGCCATCAGGCAGAGCGCCGCCGCGCCGGTTCCAGTGCCGAGATCGAGCACGCGCTCGCCAGGCCTGGCGGCAACCGCCGCGGCGAGCAGGACCGGATCGATCGCGACGCGATACCCGTCGCGCGGCTGTCGCAGCCTGACCTTGCCTGCAAGCAGCCTGTCCTCGGTCGCGCCTTCATCCATCGGAAGCGGCCTCGCCGGCCTCCACGAGCACACGGCGCGCATGAGAGAAATCGTCCTCGGCGACGGCCAGGCGTCGCGGGAAGCCCGGCAGGCCGGCCTCGACCCCGCTGACATGCGCGTCGAGCACGACCGCTTCGATTCCGGCATCGGCGAGAAGCGCCAGCAGAAACGACAACCGGACCGGATCCCTGGTGCGCAGCAGCTCGCGCATCTGACGGCTTGACCAGCCCCCTGTCGGACCTATGCTCGGGCCAAACTTGCCCGCGGGCGGGCAGTCGTCAAGCCGATGGCGCAAGCGACAAGAGGCATTCGATGGCCGTCGTCGTCAACCTGGAGGACGGACGCAAGCGGAAGCCCTCGCTCGAGGCGCTGAGCGGCCTCGTCGCCGCCGACATGAAGCGGGTCAACGAGATCATCCTCGCCCGCATGCACAGCAAGGTGCCGCTGATCCCCGAGCTCGCCGGCCACATCATCGCCGCCGGCGGCAAGCGGCTCCGCCCGATGCTGACGCTCGCCGCCGCCCGTCTCTGCGGCCATGCCGGCGACCGCCACCTCGGTCTCGCGGCCTCGGTCGAGTTCATCCACACCGCGACGCTGCTTCACGACGACGTGGTCGACGAGTCCGCGCTGCGGCGCGGGCACGACACCGCCAATGCGATCTGGGGCAACCAGCCGAGCGTTCTGGTCGGCGACTTCCTTTTCACCCGCGCCTTCCAGCTCATGGTCGAGGACGGCTCGCTCGAAGTGCTGGCGGTGCTGTCGAACGCTTCCGCGCTGATCGTCGAAGGCGAAGTCGCGCAGCTGATCACCTCCAACGACACCTCGACAACTGAGCAGGCCTATCTCGACGTCATCCGCGGCAAGACAGCCCAGCTCTTCGCCGCGGCCGCGCGCGTCGGCGCCATCGTCGCCGAGCGGCCAAAGGCCGAGGCGGACGCGCTCGAGAGCTACGGCATGAATCTCGGGATCGCCTTCCAGCTGGTCGACGACGCGCTCGACTACGCCGCGCGCCAGGCCGAGCTCGGCAAGACCGTCGGCGACGACTTCCGCGAGGGCAAGATCACGCTTCCGGTGATCCTCGCCTTCATGCGCGGATCCGAGGAGGAACGCCGCTACTGGCGGCGGACGCTCGAGGATGGCGAACAGGCCGAAACCGATCTCGCCGAGGCGGTCCGGCTGATCGAGAAGCACGGCACCATTGCCGACACGCTGGCCCGCGCGCGGCACTACGGCGCGATCGCCCGCGACGCGCTCGGCCTGTTCCCCGACCATCCGATCAAGCGGGCCCTGGCCGAGGCCATCGATTTCGCCATCGAGCGGGGCTACTAGGAGGGTTGCGGGCGATCCTCGGGGGGTCTATAAGCCTCCGCCTGTTCGGGGCGTAGCTCAGCCTGGTAGAGCGCTTGCTTCGGGAGCAAGAGGCCGGAGGTTCGAATCCTCTCGCCCCGACCATGAATCCCGCAAATCCTTGAAGACGATCAGCCCTTCACCGAGGGGTTGTTGGCGATGAAGGTCAGGTAGGGCAGTCGCCCGACCGACCAGGCCGCCAGCACATAGGCCACCACCAGCGTCACCAGCGCCGACAGGAAGAAGCCATAGCCGTAATAGGCGAAGCCCATCCTGGTCGAGATGAGGCTGAAGACCGTGTTGGTCACGAACAGCAGGAAATAGACGAACAGCAGCTTCCTTCTCAGATCGAAATAGGCGAGCACGACCGCGACGAAGGCCATCAGCACGTGGAAGAACGAGCCGATGACGCCCAGGCGGAACATGCCGAGGCCGATCAGGTTGACGCCGATCAGCGACAGCAGCTTGGGCGCCGACAGCACGATGAAGGCGGTGATGCACCCCTGGAAGACGACCACGTTGCGGAGCCCCCGGCTCAGGCTCTGCAGGATCTCCTGATGATCCTCGCGGAGCTTCCGCCACGGCGCATGGCCCGAGACGTCCTTGTAGAAGTTCTGGTAGCGCTCGAAGAAGTCGGTCTCGACCGACAACATGAACACCGCGATCGCCGGGATGACGGTCATGTAGGCCAGGAACATCGTCGAGTCGTAGAGCGGATACGAGATCATCACTGCCGCGATCTCGTCCCGGTCCGGAAGGGTCCACATGATCCACTTATCGATCCAGACCGCTAGGTTGTAGAACAACGCTCCAAGGGTCAGCTCCCAGTACTTCCGCGCCGCGCTCAGGAAGGCGAAGGGGCGCACGAATCCGTACGGGAACTCGACCAGCACGCGCGCGACCTCGAGCGAGAGCAGCAGCGTCAGCCCGATCGAGAATCCGGTCAGCATGCCGGTCGCGCCCCATCGCCCGCCGAGGAGCACGGTCAGGGCAAAAGCCGACGACATGCCGACCGCGAACCCGAGCGTGATCGAACGGAAATCGCGCAGCGCCGACAGGAAGATTCCGACATACCAGATGAACGAGATCACGAAGTAGTTGGCGATGGCGGCGACGCGCACCGCCGGATCGAGCGCGGCGTAGTAGCCGTAGAACCAGGCGACGACGGGCATCTGCACCAGCAGCACGATGAAGCCGCCGACCAGCATCCCCGGCGTCTCGGTCACCTTCTTCTCGTAGATGCGGTCGGCGAGATATCGCGTCGCGATCATCATCAGCGGCCCGGCTGCCACCAGCGAGAAGCCGAAGTTGTAGATGACGATGATGCGGAAGACCTTCATCTCCTCCGGATCGAGCCAGTTGAGGCCGATGATGTCGATCGCGCCCAGCGCCAGCACGGTCATGATCCAGGGGCCGGTCGAGACGACCGAGGCATGCGTCAGGCTCGCGACCACGCCCATCAGGTCGTCGCGCCTGGCGAGCTTGCGAAGCTCGAAGCCGATGCCTGCCATCAGACGGCTTCCTGCTCGGCCGGCGCTTCGGGGATCTCGGGTGGCATGTCGTCCTGCTCGGCGAGCTGGCCGTAGAGATCGCCATAAGCCTGCTCGACCGAGCGCTGGTCGTAATAGACCTTGCAGCGCTCGCGGATCGCAGTTGCGCAGCGGTCGAACCAGTCCTGGTCGGTGATCAGGCGGCGGATCGCCGCCGCGGTCGCGCGCGGATTGGAGAGCGCCGTGATCTCGCCGCCCGGGCCGAGGCGCGGGCTCTCGTCCTCGCGGCCGTAGATCAGCTCCGAGCACGAGCCGACATTGGTCGCGACCGTCGGCACGCCGGCGGCCCCGGCTTCCAGGATCACCAGCGGCTGCCCTTCGCTGATCGAGGTCAGCACGTTGACGTCGATGGTCCCCAGCACCTCGGTCAGCTGCTTGCGCCCGGTGAACTCGAAGGTGCCACCGAGGCCGAGGCCCTCGACCATCTGCCTGCACTCTTCGTAGTAGACCGGGTCCTCCTCGTAGGGACCGATCATCAGGCACTTAACGTCCGGCACGCTGCGCCTGAGAATGTCGGCGGCGCGGATGTAGGTCTTCACGTCCTTGATCGGCACGACGCGGCCGATCAGCGCCACCGTCGGCGGGCGCGGCGCCGGATCGCGCTTCACCTTGGTGAAGCGTTCGACGTCGACGCCGTTGGGGATCACCCACATCTTCGAGCGGTCGGCGCCGTCCGCCATCTGCAGGCGCTGGTTGCCTTCGAACAGCGTGATGATGCCGGTCGCGGCCTCGTAGCAGGCGCGGCTGTATGTGAGGAAGCTGTCGACCCAGAGATCCTTGAGGCCTTTCTCGCCGCTCTCGACCGTGAGGCCGCTCGATCCCACCTCGAACAGCCAGTCGGCCATCGCGATCTCGACCCGGCGCTCGTTGGTGTAGATGCCGTGCTCGGTCAGCAGCAGCGGCCGTCCGGTCTCCAGCGCCGCGCGCGCGCCCCAGAGCCCGGCATAGCCGGTCGAGACCGCGTGATAGACCCGGCACAGCGGCATCTCCGAGAGCAGCACCGAATAGAGGCCGCCGATCAGCGCGCGCCAAGTCCAGAAGTAGTGGAGAAATGAGCTTCCCTTGAGGGTGCGGCGATACATGCGCACGAGCTGGCGCCAGGCCGCCGGCGAGTCGAGCAGCTGCGTGCGCCCGATCTTCGGCTTGTGCGGCTCCAGCACCTTCAGAAGGCGCGCCACGTCGGCGAGCCCGCCGCGGCGGTGGACGCGCATCAGGGTCGGCTCGAGCTGGCGCATCAGCTTTTCGGCGCCGAACATGAAGCGCTGGCCCTTGGGCAGGTCCTGGATGAAGATATGCGTTATGCCGGTGACATTGGGCGGCACCTCGTAGCGCACGGTGCGCGGCTCGTCCTTCGCCAGCAGCGAGACGATGTGGAAGGTCTTGTCCTTCGAGCCGCGGATGAGGTCGTGCGTCCAGGTCGAGACGCCGCCGGCGACGTAGGGATACGTCCCCTCCAGGATCAGGCAAACGTCGGCAACGGGTGCGGTCGCGGGCTTCATGCCGCCGCCTTCCGCCCCGGGTGGCTCCAGAGCTTGATCACGTCCGGCACCTGCGGCGGATGCTTGCCGCCGGCCTGGAACAGATGGCCGTGCTCGGCGATCGCCGCGCGGACCTTGTCGTAACGACCGAGCTTGAACAGCGCCTCCAGGTTCCAGAGCATCATGTCGCCCGACAGCAGCCCGCGCGCCTCGGCGACGGTGAACCAGCTCGCCGCCGCGTCGTAGCGCCTCTCGCGCACCAGGAGCCGCCCGATCGCGAGCCAGAGGCCGGGCTCGCGCGGCCGGACCTTCAGTGCCTCCTGATAGCCTTCGAGCGCACGGATGCGGTTGTCGCGCTCGCGCTCGGGGTCGAGCAGGCCGGTGAACGCGTAGTCGTCGTAGTGACGCGCCAGCCGCTCCCGCCGGCCGAAGCTCTTCGGTCGCGCGCGTACCTTCTGGTGCAGCCGCTGGGCGCGGGCTAGGAAACGGCCTTCGATGGTCGCGACCGCCGTCGCCGCCTGGGTGCGGACCGACGGATCGGTGTCGGTCAGCGCCAACCTGAGCGCCGGCGCGAAGCCCGGGCGGAAGTGGCGGGTGAGCAGTCCTATGACCAGGCGCTTCTTGGCCGCG
This sequence comes from uncultured Rhizobium sp., assembly GCA_964655235.1. Classification (GTDB taxonomy): domain Bacteria; phylum Pseudomonadota; class Alphaproteobacteria; order SHVZ01; family SHVZ01; genus SHVZ01. Next base: position 11,722 of record CAZZLX010000009.1, on the reverse strand, counting down.
TCGCCGCTCGAGAGAATATCGGAGAAGCTCTCGACCGCGCCGCCTGACGTCGAACGCTGGCGGCGCAGCAGGGACTCGTAGAGATCGCCGACGCGCGAGCGCGTCTCGGTCGGGAACAGGCTCGAATACCAGGTATTGAAGTCGAAGACGTCGCGGTGGAAGGCGATCAGCAGCGCACCGGTCACGATCGCCGCGAACGGTCCGACCGGGCCGAGGCCCGCGGTCGAGACGAACAGATACCAGGCGACCTGGTTGCGGCGGATGTAGCGGCCGACCCACTTGGCCCAGACCAGCAGCACGAGCGAGATGACGGCGTGGCAGGCCATCCACTCCTCGAGGTCGATGACGCGGGTCATCAGCTGGTCGAGGAAGAAGAACTCGGCGACCAGGGCGAACGGCGCCGGCACGAGCAGGCGCTGGCGCTGGCCGATCACGAGCCGGCGCTTGAGCGCGATACGGCGACGGAGCCTGGAGGCCGGCCTAGCGCCTCTCTCGGACATGCAGCTCCTCGATCTCGAAGGTCAGGTGCACGCGGTCGGCCATCACGTTCAGCCGTGTACTGATGTCGTCCTTCAGCTTGCGCATGACAAGGCGCCCGCCAGCGCCGTTGGTCGCCGGCAGGAGGATCGCGAAGCGGCGGCCGACCGGCAGCCACTGGAAGGCGAGGTCGGTCTCGCGGAGCCACTGGCCGACCGCGACCGCGACGATGCGGCCGACCGTGAGCGCCTCGTCGCGGGAGAGCTCCCCCTCGCCCTCGAATCCCACGATCACCATGGTCAGATCGAAATCGACGCGCTCCGCCAGCTTGGTCAGGAACTCCTTCTGGCGATCGAAGAGCTGGGCCGAGAGCAGGCCTGCCTCGGGGTCCAGGATGCGCTCGGACTTCGCGTCCTCGTAGCGCTTGGCGATCGCCATGTTGCTGCCGACCCAGTCGCAGAGGAGCTGGAAGTTCTCTATGGTCGTCGGCGTCAGGTCGAGAAGGCCAAGCACCTCGATCTTCAGCATGCCGTAGACCTCGTCGGTCTCCGGATCCTGAAGCGGCCCGGCGAGAACACCTTCGCCGGCCAGCGCCTTCTCGTCGGTCGCGCGCGCCACGCACAGAATCCCGCGCTCGGCGATGGTCTTACGATAGAGCGGGTGGTCGTCGAGGAAGACCCGCTTGTGGCGCTCGTCGTCCTTCCAGCCGAAGGCGCGGTTCATCTCGATCTGCGCGTCCTTGAGCAGCCAGATCGAGAACTTCTCGGGGTTGAGGATGGCCGCGACCAGTGCGTTCGCGCCTTCGAACACGCCGGCGACGTCGAGGCGCTCGACCGCCATCGCCGCGCGGAAGACGGTAAGCAAGGTGCGGAACTGGCCGGCGATCCTGGCCTCGAGCTCGTCCTTGGCCGCCGAAATCCCTTCGAAGGCGGCGGTGATCACCTGCGCCTGGTTCTCGGACTCGGCCAGCCGCTTCCGGAGGTCGGCACGCTCGCGCAGCTGGCGCGACCGGAGCTCGCCGACGACGAGGCCGGTCGCGGCCCACATCAGCGGCGTCTTCGACAGCTCGAACAGGTAGGCGAAGAGATCGAGCGCGAGGGGCTGCGGCGGCACGTTGCCGATCAGCAGCGCGGCCGAGGAGGCGACGGCCGCCAGCAGGCCCTCGTTGGTGCCGTACTGGAGGCTGACCAGCACCACGACCGCCCAGAACGGGTGCGGCGCCGCGTCACGGAAGCGGTCGCCGTCGAAGACATAGCGGTCGAGCAGGAGCGCGACCGTGAAGAAGATCGCCATCTCGACCAGCGCGGTGACGCGGAGCCCGAATACTTCGCGCGGCGCGTCGTCCTCGACCCGGGTCGAGCTCATGGCCTTAAGGCGCGGTCCGTGCCGCGAGAAGATCGACGACGGTTGCGGAGAGTTTCTGTGCGGTCGCGGTCACGGTGTCGCCGGTGCCGCTCATGGCGCCACCGGCCTCGCTGAAGCTGCCGCCCCAGCGGACCGTCCCGTCGCGCCCGACCAGTCGCGCGGTCACGGCGACCGTCGGATCGGGCCGGAGCCCGTAGCGATAGCCGAAGTCCTGCACCGATCCGACCAGGACGGCGTCGACCGCGAGCGCCTCGGCAACCTCGCGCGCCACCGTCTCGCGTCCCACCTCCTTGCCATCGAGGCGCTTTTCGGCGAGCCGGCGGCGGATCTCGCTCTCCTCGACCTGGGTGAAGAGGCGGCGCGTGTAGAGTTCGGTGGCGAGCAGCTGGGCGACTATCTGGCCGGCATTCGGATGCGCCGAGAGGTTCTCGAACGGCAGCACCGCGACCGACATGCCGCGCTTCGGTGCGGCGCCGTCGGCGACGAAATCCTTGAGGCTGCTCGCACCGCTCGCGCAGGCGGCGAGCACGCCCGCCACCAGAAGGACCGCGAGCCTGGGTCCTAGAAGCGCCACAGAAAGTACCCTCCGAGCCGCGTCACCGTGGAGTCGGTGCCGCGCGACGCGGTCAGGCTGTGGCTGGCGACGAGCCCGAGCTCGAAGCTGGTGTAGGGCTCGTAGACGAGCTCGGCGCCGAGGAAGGGCCCGTCCGAGTTCAGGCGGTCGTAGGCGTAGCCGCCGTAGAGATTGTAGCGCGTCAGCGACGAGACCGTGCCCGAGACGCCGACCGTGCCCGAATGCACCTCGCGCGACACCACCGAGAGCAGCGGATACTCCGCGCCGAAGGAGTCGGCGGCGACCTTGCGGCTGCCGAGATACTCGGCGTCGAGGCCATAGGCGAAGGTGACCGACGGCGGCCCCGCATAGGCGGTGTAGGCGAGCTCGAAGCCGGGGCCGATGAAATGCGCGACGTCGGAATGCCCGTCGACGCCGTAGCGCCCGCCGGCGAGGCGGCCGGCGATGCGCCAGCTGGTGCCGAGTATCTTCTCGTATCCGACCTGCACGCGGTCGGTCCGGGCCTCGTTCACGAGGCCGTCGACGACGTCCCAGTAGGGATCCTGGGCGATCGCGGCCAGGCGCAGCGTGCCTTCGGCGAACTGCCGGGTGTGGCGGACGGCGCCGCCGACGATGCCGGTGCCGCCGATCAGCGAGAGGCGGGTGACTCCGCCCTTCTCGTGGTCGACCGAGACATAGCCTTCGCCGCGGAAGCGCTTGCCGTCGAAGCTCTCGATCGTGCCGTTGAGCCGGCGCACGAGCGGCGCGTCGAGATCGTTGCCTTCGAGCGCGAAGCCCGCGATCGACGAGCCGGCGAGCGTCTCGCCGGAGACGCGCGCGACGATCTGGCGGTCGGCCTTCTTGACCTTGCGGTGGTCGACGTCCACGCGGACGCGCGGCCCGTACTCGCGCAGCAGCTCGGCCTTGGCGCGAACCAGGCTCGGATCGTCCGGGTTGAGGCCGAGCGCCCGGTCGTAGAGGCCGACCGCGCGGCGCCAACCGCCGAGTTGGGTCTCGACGCTGGCGAGCGCAGCCATCACCTCGATCGAGCTCGGCACTTCCTTGAGCAGCGCCTCGAGCTCGGCCTTCGCGCCATCAGCGTCGCCGGTCTCCATCAGAAGACGAGCCTTGGTCAGGCGAAGACGGCGGAGAGCCGCCGCCGCCTCGGCATCGCTCGCCGGCGCGGCCTGCGCGACCTCGGCATCCGCGGTGTCGGGAACGACCGTCACTGATCCGATCGCGGGCGGCGAGGACGCGGCCGGCCTCGCCTGCGCCACCTGCACGGGCACGGCGACAGCCGGCGACAGCAGCGGCGCTTCCGCCTTCGCGTTGCCGGAAATCGCCATCGTCTGGGTCAGCCGGATCTCGATGCCGCGCGGCAGGGCGGCGGCGGCAGCGGTTCGGCCCGGTTTCGGCACCAGCCTGAGGCGGCGGCCCGAGGCCTCGGCGACCTCGATCCAAACCGGCAGCATCGCGGCCACGTCGCCAATCGCCCTGACGTCCACGTCGCGATCGAGCGTGATCACGAGCGCCTCGCCCTCGCGGGCGACGTCGGTGACGACCTTCTCCGTCCAGAGGAACCTGAGACGCGCCGTCCCCTCCGCGCTGCTGGCCTCCACCGACATGGGTGAAACGGCGGCACCCGCCCCCGGCGCCACCGCCAGCAGGGCTGCGAGGCACACCCCGAGACGAAGGGAGGCTGGATTGCTTCTTAACCTCATGGCGCCCGTGGCGATCCTCGACGGGTTAACATCTTGGGAATATATGGCATTTTTGGAGATTCCGGCGCGGGCTTTTTTGCTCCGGCCTGATCACGGCCCCGAAAGAACCCGCCGGGCCTGGTCGTACAGCTTGTTGTCCATCAGGAGATTGGCGTAGTCCGCGCGCAGCCCCGGGTCTGCCGGGCGCTCTCCGACCAGCGCCGCCATCAGGGCGAGGGCCTGGGTGGTGTCGCCGAGACGGTTGAGAAGCTGGGCACGCGCGACGCGGGAGGCGACCGACCGGTCGCGGGCCGCGTCGAGCTGGTCGAGCGCCCGTCGGAAGTGGAACTTCGCCGCGTCGCGCTCGCCCGCCTGCTGCAGGATCTCGCCATAGGCGGAGTTGACCTCGTGGTCGGCGAGCGGCGTGTCGACCACCTGCGCCAGGTACCGGCGCGCTCCGGCGGTGCGCCCCGAGGCGAATTCCTGGAGGCCGAGCCATCGCGCGGCTTCGGGATCGCTCGGCACCTGGCGGGCGATCTTGCCGTACACGACGGCGAGCGCCGCCTTGCTGTCGGCTTCCAGCCCCTGCTTGGCGAGTTTCCTCAGGCGGCCGAGGTCGTTCTCGACCTCGGCCCTGGCCGCGACGACGCGACCGGCCTCCTCGCTTCGCTTGAGCGCGGTCAGCGCATCGATGCGGATCGCGGCGGCCTCTTCGGGCTCGGACGGCGACATGGGGCCGAGCGCCGCAAGTGCCCGGCCAGGCTCCTCGGTGTCCAGGAGCTGGCGCGCCCAGCCCGGGCGCTCGCCGGCCGGCGCGGATGCGGCACGGGCGACGAGCCATTCGGCGGCGGCGCGCGCCTGCTTGTTCTCGCGCCATAGATAGACCAGCTCGCCGACGATCGGATCCGTGGGCCGCGCCCGGTCGGCGAGGGTCCGGAAGATGCCGATCGCGGCCTCGCGGTCGCCGAGCTCGATCAGCCGGTAGGCGATCTCCTTGCGCTCTTCGGCGCCAAGGTTCGGGCGGCCCGCACGCGCGACGAGAAGCTGACGTCGTTCCTCAGTCCGTCCGAGCTTTGCCAGCGTTTCGTCATAGACGTTGGCCCAGTCCCCCCCATAGGCCTCGGCGAAGCGCTTGAGCTCAGGCAGCGCCGCCTCCGGCCCCGCGACCTCGAGGAAGGCGTACATCCGCGCCTCCCTTCGCTGCCTCGGCAGGTCGGTGCGTCTGATCTCAGCCGCCAGGAACTGCTGCAGATCAGCCTTGCGGCCGGCCTTCTTCGCACCATCGACATAAGCGTAGAACCATTGGTCGGTCGCGTCCTCGCGCGCGAGCCGGGCGATCTCGGAAAGCGCCTCGACACCGCCGCCGACCTCGATCAGAGCGAAAAGCGCCTGGTCGCGCGCCTTGGCGTCGAGATCGCGGCGCTCGAGCTGGCGGGCGAAGAAGGCGCGCGCCTCGACCTGGCGCTTCGCCTTCTTGGCTTCCTCCGCCGCGGCGGACAGCCATGTCTCGGGCTGCCGCTCGGCAAGCCAGAAGATCGCCGGCATCGCCTCGGCGCCGAGGCCCTTGTCGAGCAGGTTGTAGACGAGCGCCGCCAGGGTGTCGGGCTCGAGCCCGGGTCTTGCGAGAAGCTGCTTCCAGAACTCGGCGAGCTCCGCCTGGGCTGGAGCGGCGCTGCGCTTCGCCACGTTCGCCAGCGCCACGACGTAGATACGTTCCGCCTCCGGCGAGTTGCCGCGCAGCGGCCGCACCTCGACGAGGGCCTCCTCGTGACGGCCAAGCGCCGCGAGCGCGCTGGCGAGCTGGCGCCGCGTATCCTCGCCGTCGCGGACCGTGACGAGACGTTTGGCCGCCGCCAGCGCCAGCCTTGGCTGGCTGTGGGCTTCGGCGAGATCGGTGAGCTGGCCAAGAATCGCCGCATCGAGCTGGGCCGCCTGCGGGCTCTCGAGCCAGGCGACGACCTGCTCGGACCGCCCGGCGGCGGCCGAGAGAAGCGCCCAGGCGGCCTCGATCGCCGGCGAACGCTGACGCTGGCGGTCGCGCACAACCTGGATCCGCCGCCAACCGTCTTCGGCCTGGCCCAGGCGGATCATGACGTTGGCGATGTCGAGCGCGATCGCCTCCTCCCAGCCGAAGCGATCGAGCATGGCCGCGAGATGGCGGCGCGCCGGCTCGGTGCGGCCGAGGTCGGAGAGGATCAAAGCCAGGCCGAGGATCTGGTCTGCCGAAAGGTCGGCCGTGTTGGCGAGCGCCTTCTCCGCCGCCGCGAGCGCGCCCTTCGTATCGCCAACCGTCTTGAGGACCATCGCTGCGAGCACCGGGCGACGGTCGAGGAACTCCGGCGCAGCCAGAACCCATTTCGCGACCTCGCCCGCCTTGTCCGGCGGAGCCATGCCGACCAGCGACGACAGCTGCCAGTCCGGGAGCCGCAACGGCGTTCCCCTGACCGCGACCTGAAGCGCGAACGGCACCAGGTTGCGCTCGAGAGCGAGATCGATCAGGTCGTCGTCGAACTCCGTTGCGAGCGAGCCGGCGAGATAGGCGGTCCTCAGGCGCTGGTACGCCTGGTCGCGCCGGCCGATGCGGAGCTCGAGCCTGATACGCTCGGCGAACAGCGCCGGCGTTTCCGCCACCGCCGACTCGAAGCGATCGAGAACGGCGAGAGCCTGCCCCTCCTTGCCCGCGCCGGTGAGCTGGCGGACGACGCCGATCGTGGCGAGCGGCGTCTTGGTCTCGGCGATCCAGCCTTCTGCCAGTGCCAGTGCCTCGGCCTCGCGGCCGGTGCGCGCCAGCACGCTGATGTAGAACTCGATGGTGCGCTGGTTGCGCGGCACCTTGAAGCGATTGCTGAGCTCGTCGAGCGCGGCCTGCGCCGCGTCGAAGTTGCCGAGATCGGACTCCAGCTGGGCCAGGTCCATCCAGTCCTCGTATCGCGCCCTGATCTTCACCAGGCTGCGCAGCACGACGATCTGTTTCTCGGTCTCGCCGTGATCGCTGTAGTAGTCCGACAGCTCGCGCAGGACCTTCTCGGTCGGACGGATGCGGGCGAGGTCGGCGAGCGTCTCCAGATAGTCGTAGATGCGTGCCGACTGCTTGTAGAGGTTCGCCAGCTCCTCCTTGGCCTCGGCTTCCTGCGGATGCGAGGCGACGAAGCGCTCCATCAGCTCGACCGCGCGCTCGAACTCGCCAATCTCGAGATAGACGCGGGTAAGCGGGATCACGACGCCGACGGAGAGATCCCCGGAGGCGAGGCGCTGCTCGAGCGCGCTCTGTGCCGACTCGTAGTCGAGGCCCTTCAGGTACATCAGGGCCAGTTCGCGGTCGCGGGGGATCACCGCGATGCTGGCGGCGATGCCGGCACCGACGAGAAGCGCGAGGACGATATGGGGCGCGCGCATCAGGCCCCGGGGATCCGGCGCACCGATACCGCCGCCGGCGCATAGGGCCGCGTGCGGAGCGTGAAGGCGAGGACGCCATCGACGCCGGCCTCGGCGAAGCTTTCGATCGTCCGTTCGCCGTCCTCGGCGACGATCCGGTAGAACCCGGCCTCCTCCACCTTCCATGTCATCTCGCCAGGCCCGAAACCGTGCGCGAGGAATGCGAAGCTGCGGCCGTCGAGCTTGAGACTTTCGATCGGCCAGCGGCTGTCGATCAGGTAGACGCGGGAGGCCAACGGCGCCATGTCGCTCCGCTCGGACGGAACGATCGCGACGATGGGGAGCGGTTCGGCAGGGTCGAGCGAGACGTAAAGGCTACCCTGGAAATGGTGCTGGCCGAGAACGCCATGCGATCGCCCGAAGTCCACCTTGCGGTCGAAGGCGCGATCGAAGCGGATGGTCTGAAGCTTGCCGCGATCCGCCACCTGCCACCGTCCGTCGCCGAGGTCGGCGATCCGGGCGGAGTAGAAGCCGAGCGCGACTTCGGCGAAAGCGCTGGCGCTGATCGGCGCGATCGGCTCGGCCTCGACCTCCTTCAGATTGCCCAGGAGCGCACGAAGGCTCGCCGCCTTCTCGCCGGAGTACATGTGATAGTAGAGGTTCTTCGGCTTCACCCGGATCGGATGCTCCGTGTTCCGCCAGGTCTGTGACAGAAACGAGAAGCCGAAGAAGCGACTGGTCCAGAGTTCGGTGTAGACGTTCTCGTTGGCGTTCGACGAATAGACCTGGATGCCGCCTTTGAGCTTGCGGCCGATCGGTGCGACCGAGCTGTAGCTTTGCTGCTCCCGATCGAAGCGGGTATCGCCGCCATTCAGATTGAGAACGCCCGCGCCGTAGGTGGAGGCAATCGCCTCCTCCCAGGGAAGGGTGTTCCCCGACCACTGCATCAGCGCGACACGCTTGCCGGGCGGCGCCAGCCGGTTGAGGAAGTCGATCGAGCCCTTTATCTCGAGCTCGATGTCGAAAGGCTTGACCGCGTAGGCACGTGGCACGGAATAGGATCCCTTGGATCCGAGTACCTTTCCATCGTACGCGGTGGCTGCCTGTCTCGCCGCCGCCCGGCGAAGCACCGGAGCCCAGGCCTCGTCGTCGTTCCCGCGCGGTCGGCGCGGGTACCGGCGCAGCAACGGAACTTCCTTCGTGGCATCGTTGTCGGCGAAGAACTCCCAGTCGAACGGATGGCTCCACGTGTGCGAGCCGATCTCGACCTGAGGCAATTCGAAGAATTCGTGGGCGATCGCCTGGGCCTCCGCGCCGCCGAACCATGCCGGGTCGAGGTCGGCGACGATCGGAGCAACCGTCACCGGCAGGTTCGGATAAGGCGCAACGGCCTCGCGCAGGATGACCTCGGCCGACAGCGCGCGGCGCCGGGCATATTCCTTGACCTGGCTCTGGTTGCGCCAGCCGTCCCCGTCGATGTGGCTGTAGTAGATGCGCCGGCCGACCAGCGTCGTGGTGTCGGGCTTCGGGACCTCGTCGGTCGCGAAGGTCCGCCGGAAATATTCGAACAGATTGAGGTACTGCTGGCGCGTCGGCGTCAAATTTTCGCCGCGATGGACGTAGTCGAGTGCTGCGAAGCCGCCGTTCGGGTGGGTGCTGATGAGGGTCGCGTCAGTGGAGGAATCGCTTCCCTCCCGCACGACCAGGTAGGCCTGGGTCAGCGCGTCGACCTTCACGATACGGTCGTAGGCGGGGAGCTGACGTGGAAGCGGCGTCTCGAAATCGAGGAGCGCCCGGTCCCTCTTGACGATGCGCACGTCCTGCGTGAGTTCGATGTGCCTGCCGTCGAAGCGGAGGCCGATGCGCTGCAGCAGGCCGTTGACCGCCTCGAGCGGCGTCGGCTTGCCGCCGGTGTCGCGCGCGAAGCCGATTCCTCCGAATATGACGAGCTTTCGTCCGCTGTCGACGAACCGATGAGCCCACTCGATGAATTCGAGCGGATTGGGCATGAAGTCGCCGGTGAACCAGACGAGCGCGCCCCTGACGTCGGAAAGCTCGGCGTCGACCGGCAGAGGCCGCCTGACATCGTAGTACGACATGACGAGGCCGAGATGGTTGATAGGCATCTCGGCGCCGCGATGCGTGGGCGTGTAGCGAAGATCGGAGAAGATGTTGCCGTCGTAGAGGGCGATGATCGTGCGCGGAACCGGCCTGCCCTGGGCCCTCGCGCCGGCCGCCGCCAGCGCGAGGCCTCCGGCCACGATCAGGCCGAGAACGAGGCGCGGCAGAAGACGTCTCATCATGCGCCTGGAATGCGCCGCACCGAGACGGCGGCGGGCACGTAGGTTCGGGTTCGGATGGTGAAGGTGAGGATGCCGTCGGCGCCCGCCTCGGCGAAGCTCTCGACCCGCCGCTCCCCGTCATCGGCGATCACCTGATAGCGTCCGGCCCCCTCGACTTTCCAGGTCATCTCGCCGGGACCGAATCCTTGGCCTCTGAAAGCGAAGTCGCGTCCTTCGAGCCTGAGGCCCTCGATCGGCCAGCGGCTGTCGATCAGATAGGCGCGCGCCGCCGATGGCGCGACGTCGCTCCGTTCCGATGGCGCCAGCGCGACCATCGGCAGGCGCTCGGCCGGATCGAGGGCGACATAGAGGCTTCCCTGGAAATGCTGCTGGCCGAGCACGCCGTTCGACCGCGCGAAGTCGACCTTGCGGTCGAAGGCGCGATCGAAGCGGATGGTCGAGAGCTGACCGCGGTTGGCGATCTGCCAGAGATCGCCGCCGAGTTCGGTGATCTCGGCCGAGTAGAATCCGAGCGCCATGCGCGTGAAGGTGCTGGCCGCAATCGGCGCGATCGGCTCGGCCTCGGCCGCCTTAAGATTGTTGAGGAGCGCGCGCAGGCTCGCCGTCTTCTCGCCGGAGTACATATGATAGTAGGTGTTCTTCGGCTTGACGCGGATCGGCTGCTCGGTGTTCTGCCAGGTCTGCGGCACGAGCGCGAAGCCGAAGAAGCGATCGGTCCAGAGCTCCGTGTAGACGTTCTCGTTGGCGTTCGAGGCGTAGATCTGGATGGCCCCGGGAAGCTTGCGCCCGATGCTGGCGACCGAGGTATAGCTCGGCCGTTCGCGGTCGAAGCGCGTGTCGCCGCCATTGAGGTTAAGCACGCCTGCTGCGTAAGTCTGGACGACGGCATCGTTCCAGGGCAGGCAGTTGCCGGACCATTGCAGCAGCGTCACCTGCTTGCCGGCCGGCGCGATTCCGTTGAGAAAGTCGACCGATCCCTTGATCTCAAGCGAGAGATCGAAAGGCTTCACGGCATAGGCGCGCGGCACCGAATACGAGCCCTGCGATCCCAGGACCTTGCCTTCGTAGGTCGCGACCGTCTGCTTCGCGGACGTCTCTCGTATCACCGCCGTCCAGGCGTTCTCGTCGTTGCCACCCGGCCGCCTCGGATACTTGCGAAGGAGCGGGACTTCCTTAGCCGCGTCGCCGTCGGCGAAGAAGCCCCAGTCGAACGGATGGCTCCACGTGTGCGAGCCGATCTCGACCTGAGGCAGGTCGAAGAATTCGCGCGCGAGCGCCAAAGACTGCTCGGTGCCGAACCACGCCGGGTCGAGGTCGGCGACGATGGGCGCGATCGTCACCGGCAGGTCGGGGAATGCCGCGACCGCTTCGCGCAGCACGACCTCGGCCGCCATGGCGCGACGCTGGGCGTATTCCTTGACCTGGGCCTGGCTGCGCCACCCGTCGCCGTCGACATGGCTGTAGTAGATGCGTCGGCCCACCAGCGTCGTGGTGTCGGGCTTCGGCAGATCGTCGGTCGCGAAGGCTCGCCTCAAGTACTCGAAGGTGTTGAGATAGAGCTGCTTGATCGGTGTCGAATAGTCGCCGCGATGGACGAATTCCCCGACGACCATGCCGCCGTTCGGATGCGTGCTGACCAGGGTCGCATCGGTGGCGCTGTCGCTGCCTTCGCGGACGATGAAATGCGCCTGGGTCCGCGCGTCGACCTTGACCACGCGGTCGTAGGCGGGGAGCTGTCGCGGCAGCGGCGTCTCGAAGTCGAGCAGCAGGCGGTCCTTGCGGACGACGCGGACGTCCTGCGTGTGCTCGACATGGCGCTCGTCGAAGCGAAGCCCGATCTTCTGCAGCAGGGCGTTGACTTGCTCGATCGGCGTCGCCTTGCCGCGCCGGCCGTTGGCCATGCCGATGCTTCCGATCAGGACCAGCTTGCGGCCGCTCTCGAGGAAGTC
>CAZZLX010000008.1:0-25798 GCA_964655235.1 uncultured Rhizobium sp. | reverse complement strand
CTCGATCATCTCGACCGGCACGTTCGACTGGTTGGCGCCCATGTGGGTCACGCCTTCCTGGCCGTCGCCGGAGGCCGAGCCACCCCAGTTGCCCATGAAGGTCTCGACGAAGACGAAGGGCTTGCCCTGGTATTCGCCGCCAATGGCTGGAATGGACGAACCACCATTGCCGTCGGCCGGCACGCGATGCGGCACCGCCTGCGCCAGCGCGCCGAACACCGTGTCCATGGTGCGGAAGCCGGTGATGCCGCGGGCGCCGCAGGCACCGGGGGAACGCGGATTGACGATCGAGCCGACCGGCGCCTTCACATGGATCGGTCGGGTGAAGCCCTGCGCGTTCGGGATCTCCTCGCCCATGATCGAGCGGATCGCCGCATAACAGGCGGCCTTGGTGAACGGCACCGGCGCGTTGATGCCGGCCGGCACCTGCGGCGAGGTCCCGTCCATGTCGACCGTGATCTCGTCGCCCGCAACCGTGACCGCGGCGCGGAAGCGGATCGGTTCCGGGTTCTCGCCGAAGCCATCGATCCAGGATTCGAACTTGTAGGTGCCGTCCGGGATCTCGGAGATCACCGAACGCGCCAAGCGCTCGGCATGATCGTGGATCTCGGCGAAGGTCGCGCGCAGCGTCGCCTTGCCGTACTTGGCAAACAGCGACTGGATCTCGCGGACGCCGATCGCGGTCGCGGCGATCTGGGCATTCAAGTCGCCCAGCACCTTCTCCGGCACGCGCACGTTCGCCGACAGGATGTCGAGCACCGCCGTGTTGTCGACGCCGTTGTTGCTGAGCTTGATGAACGGAAGGCGCAGGCCTTCCTGGTAGATGTCGACCGAGCCGATCGAGTTGCTGCCCGGAACGATGCCGCCGACGTCGTTGTGATGCGCGACCGTGGTCGCCCATCCCTCCAGCGTGCCTTCGAAGAAGACCGGCCGGATGATGTAGATGTCAGGCAGGTGCTGGCCCGAGGAGAGATACGGGTCGTTGAAGATGAAGACGTCCTTCTCAGCGATATCGCCCTCGTAGCGCTTGATCAGCGCCTGCATCGCGTCATGGAAGCTGCCGAGATGGAGCGGCGTGGTCAGACCCTGCGCCAGCGTGCCGCCATGGGCGTCGCAGACCGCGGTCGAGTAGTCCATCGAGTCGCGGACGATGCCGGAGCACGCGGTGCGGAGCACGATCAGCGCGATCTCGTCGGCGACCGCGTCGAGCGCGTTGCGGACGATCTCGGTCAGGACAGGATCGAGTCTGGATGCGGCCATGGTCAGGATCCGAAGACTACGTTGACGTTGCCGAGCGCGTCGCGGGAAGCCGAGGCGCCGGGAGGAACGACGGTGGTGCCCTCGTATTCCTCGATGATCAGCGGCCCCTGGCGCGGGGTCGATGTCAGCGCCGCACGGCCGAGCACCGGGGTGTCGATGCGACCGTGACGCGGACCGAAATAGGCGGGGCGCTTTAGCTCCTTCGCCTCGCCGCGGCCGGAAGAAACCTTCATGGTCTCGGCCGAGCCGCCGGCCGGCGAGGTCGCCGTCACCGAGAGTGCGACGATCTCGGTCGGCACGGTGCCTTTGAAATTATGGCCGTATGTGGCCTGGTGCTCCGCTTCGAAGCGCGAAGGCAGCGCCTTCAAGGTCTCGGCCGTCACCTTGCCGTCGGGGAAGACCACCGGCAGCTCGAAGGCCTGGCTGGTGTAGCGCATGGAGGCGACGCGCGAGAGCGTCGCGGTCTTGGCCCAGGGACCGAGCTTCGCCAGTACCTCGGCCGCGAGTTCGTCGAGGATGCGCGAGACGTCTGCCGGATCGACGGTCAGCGTCTGCTTCAGGAATCCTCGCGAACGACCGAAGGCGACGTCGGAGACCAGGAGACCGATCGCCGAGAGCACGCCGGCCGCCGGCGGCACGATCACGCGAGCGATGCCGAGCTCCTTCGCCAAGTGCGGTCCGAAGATGCCGCCATTGCCGCCGAAGGCGACGAGGCCGAACTCGCGCGGGTCGCGGCCGCGATAGGTGGAGACGGCTTTCAGCGCGCGCATCATCGTCGCCGACGCGACCTCAAAAACGCTCCAGGCCGCAGCCTCTGCCGACGTGCCTAGGCGGTGCGCGACCTTCTCCTCGATCACGGCCTTGGCCTTGCTCGCATCGATCGGCACGGTGCCGCCGGCGAGCGCGGTCGGGTTGACGAAGCCTAGGATCACGTTGGCGTCGGTCACCGTCGCCTCGGTGCCGCCGAGGCTGTAGCAGGCAGGCCCCGGCATGGCGCCCGCGCTTTCAGGCCCCACCTTGAGGCCGCCGCCGCGGTCGAACTTGACCAGGCTGCCGCCGCCGGCGCCGACCTCGGAGATGTCGATGACCGGCAGCTTCAGCGCGTAGCCGCCGCCCTTCACCAGGCGGCTGGAGAGCGAGATGCCGCCGCCGACCTCGTACTCGTCGGTATGCGCGATCTTGCCGCCCTCGATCAGCGAGGCTTTCGCCGTCGTGCCGCCCATGTCGAGCGTCAGCACGTCCTTCATGCCGGCGGCGGCCGCGACCTGCGCCGCGCCGATCACGCCCGCGGCCGGGCCGCACTCGACGATGCGTGCCGGCTGATCCATCACCGTCGGCGCATCCAGGATGCCGCCGGACGACTGCATCACCAGCAAGCGGCCGGCGACGCCATCGCCCTTCAGACGCTTCGCCAACTCGCCGATATAGGTCTTCACCGGCGGGCCGACATAGGCGTTCACCACCGAGGTGCTGGTGCGCTCGTACTCACGGATCTCCGGCAGGATATCGACCGAGAGCGTGACGAAGGCGTCCGGAAACGCCTGCCTCAGCTTCTCGCCGACGCGGCGCTCGTGATCGGGATTGGCGTAGGAGTGAAGGAAGCAGACGGCGATCGCCTCGACCTTCGCCTTTTTGATCTCGGCGATGATGCGGTCGAGATCCTTCTCGTCCAGCGGCGTCAGCACGCTGCCGTCGGGGTTAAGGCGCTCGGTCACCTCGAAGCGCAGGTTGCGCGGCACCAGCGGCGCCGGCTTGACCCAGAGCGGATCGTAGAGCTTCGGCACGCGCACGCGGCGGAGTTCGAGCACGTCGCGGAAGCCGCGCGTGGTGATCAGCGCGGTCTTGGCGCCCTTCCCTTCAAGGATCGCGTTGGTGGCGACGGTGCAGGCGTGGAGAACTTCGGTGACCTCGCCGCCCTTGACGCCGCGCGCCTTCAGCAGGTCGCGTACGCCGTCGACGACGGCAGCGGCGTAGTCGCCGGGCGTCGAGAGCACCTTGTGGGTGGCGATGGTGCCGTCGGGAAGAGTCGCGGTAATGTCGGTAAAGGTGCCGCCGATGTCGGCGGCGATGCGGATGGCGGAGCTCATGGGCCGAGCCTAAGGAAAGTGCAAAAACCGGTCGAGTTGCGCTTCCCGATTTAACCCGATAAGCCCGGCTGATAGGCCCGATCAGCTGCGTTTCACCTTTGCGATCGGCCACTTGGAACGGCCGCGGGAGGCGCCTAGCCTCGGGCGCCATGAAGCCCGTCCGCACCAAGTATCCCCGCCGCGTCCGCACCATCGAGAACGTCTTCATCCCGATGCCCGACGGCCGGAAGCTCGCCGCCCGGATGTGGATCCCCGAAGACGCCGAGACCGACAAGGTGCCGGCGGTCTTCGAATACATGCCCTACCGCAAGCGCGACCAGAGCCGCGCCAGAGACGAGGCGATCCATCACTATCTCGCCGGCCACGGCTACGCCTGCTTCCGCATCGATACGCGCGGCTCCGGCGATTCCGACGGCCTGCTGCGCGGCGAATGGGAGCAGGGCGAGATCGACGACGGCGTCGCCGCGATCGATTGGGCCGTCAAGCAGCCCTGGTGCTCGGGCACCGTCGGCATGATCGGCAAGTCGTGGAGCGGCTTCTCGGCCCTGGCGCTGGCCGGCACCAACCATCCGGCGCTGAAGGCGATCGTCCCGGTCTGCGCCGGCGACGACCGCTACCACCAGTCGCTGCACTGGACCGGCGGCACATTCCTCGCCGAGCAGCTGTGGTGGACCGACACCATGGTGATCTTCAACTCGCGTCCGCCCGATCCCGAGATCGTCGGCGACAGGTGGCGCGAGATGTGGAGGGCGCGCCTCGACGACAATCATCCCTGGATGATCGACTGGCTGAAGCACCAGCGCCGCGACGCCTTCTGGAAGCACGCTTCACTCTGCGAGAAGGACAAGGTGTCGGCGGCGGTCTTCGCCGTCGGCGGCTGGGCCGACTACATCTCGCGCGCAGTGCCCCGGATGATGGCGAACCTGAAGGGGCCGCGCTTCGCCCTCCTCGGGCCTTGGGGCCATCACTACCCGCATGACGGCGTGCCGCCGCCGACGACCGGCTTCCTGCAGGACTGCGTCCGCTTCTTCGACCGCTACTGCAAGAACCTCGACAACGGCTGGGACAAGGAGCCCACCTACCGCGCCTTCATCTCCTCGTTCCAGAAACCATCGGCCAAGTATTCGGAGAAGCCCGGCCGCTGGGTGGCGCTCGACGCGTGGCCGTCGGACAAGGTTCAGCCCCTCGCCTTCCATCTGAACCCCGGCCGCCTCGACAAGCGGGCCAAGCCCGAGCAGGCACTCGACCACTTGTCACCACTCGCAACCGGCTTCGCCGCGACCGAGTGGCTCAGCATGGACATCGAGGGTGAGCAGCCGCGCGACCAGCGAGAGGATGACGGTCGCTCGCTCAGCTTCGACTCCGATCCGCTGACGAGGACGATCGACATCCTCGGTCGCGCCTCGCTCGAGATCGACATCGCAGTCGACCGGCCGGTGGCGCAGCTCTGCGCGCGACTTTGCGACGTGGCACCGGACGGGACCTCGGTCCGCGTCGCCTTCCAGGTTCTCAACCTGACCCATCGCGAGAGCCACGAGCAGCCGACGGCACTGACGCCGGGCAAGCGCATGCGCGTGCGCCTCGACCTGCCCGATGTCGGCTACAGCTTCGCCAAGGGCCATCGCGTGCGGCTCGCGCTCTCGACCTCCTACTGGCCGATTGTCTGGCCGGCGCCGGAGCCGGTGACGATGACCGTCTTCACCGGCGCCAGTACCTTCTCGCTGCCGGTCCTGAAGGGCGCGACCAGGAAGCCCAAATTCGGCAAGAACGAGCGCGGGCCGGAGATCAACGTCGAGGTCATCGAGCCGAAGAAGATCGAGCGCCGCATCGTCCAGGACGGCATGACCGGCGAGATCGCGGTCGAGACCATCGGCACCGGCGGCTTCCTCGGGCCCGGCCGCAAGTGGAAGATCACGCCGATCGGCACGGTGATCGGCCACACGCTCTACAAGTGTTTCGGCATCGTCGAGGGCGACCCGACGTCGGCCAGGGGCGAGTACCGCCAGACCTACGAGTTGGAGCGCGGCGACTGGAAGATCCGCATCCAGACGCATCTGACATTTCACGCCACCAAGACCGACTGGATCCTGAAGCAGGAAGGCGTTGCCTACGAGGGCGACAGGGAAGTCTTCCGCAAGACCTGGTCCCACACCCAGCCGCGAGACCTGATGTGACCGAGAAGCTCTACAGCCGCGACACTTCCTTCGGCGTCGTCGTCTCCGAGGACGTGATGGTGAAGATGGCCGATGGGGTCCATCTCGCCACCGACATCTATCGCCCCGCCCTTCCCGACGGCACGCCGGCGCCGGGCAAGTTCCCGGTGATCTTCACCCGCACCTCCTACGACAAGTCGAACCCGGTGATGCAGATCGGGCCGGTGGCGAAGTTCTTCACGCCGCGGGGATACGTGACCGTCGTGCAGGACCTGCGCGGCCGCGGCTTGTCGGAAGGCCACGGCCAGTATTTCCACGTCGCCAACGTCCGCGAAGGCCTCGACGGTGTCGACTCCCTCGCCTGGATCGCTTCGCAGCCCTGGTGCGACGGCCGCGTCGGCATGGTCGGCAGCTCCCATTCCGGCATCGTCCAGAACGTCGCCGCCTTCCATAAGCCGCCGTCCCTTAAGGCGCTGTGGGTCGACGTCTGCCCGACCTCGGCCTTCGACTGGGAGGCCCGACAGGGCGGTGCCCAGGCGCTGCAGATGTTCGCTGCCCTCTTCCTGCACGGCTGGGACGTGCCGGAAATCCAGGGCGACGCCGCCGCCAAGCGCCGGATCGAGTCCGCGGTCGAGAACATGCGCGAGCTGCTGGTCACCGGCCCATGGAAGCCGGGTCAGAACCCGCTCTCGGTCGTGCCCAATCTCGAGCAGGTTCTGATGCGCTACCAGAACAACGGCATCAAGGACGACTGGTGGAAGATGGAGGTGCTGGAGCACAAGGCGCATTTCGACCGCTTCGCCGACATTCCCTGCGTCGTCTCGTCAGGGTGGTTCGATCCCTTCGTCGCCGACGTCGCCGGCCAGTATCAGGCACTGTCGAAGCGGCTCAAGTCGCCGCAGCGGATGGTCGTCGGTCCCTGGGGCCATGCCGGCATGCGTGCCGGCGGCACAGCCTCGATCGAAGTCGATTTCGGTGAAGGCGCCGACTGGGGCTATCGCGTCTACAACGCCGAGCGCCTGCGCTGGTTCGACAAGTGGCTGAAGGATATCGACACCGGCGTCGAGAAGGACGTGCCGGTGCGCTACTTCGAGATGGGCGGCGGCTCAGGTGCCCGTACCAAGCGAGGTCACCTCGATCACGGCGGGGCGTGGCGGACCGACGGACAATGGCCGCCGAAGGGCTCGACGCCGACGCCGTACTATTTCGCCGCCGGCGGCATGCTCGCCTCCTCGCCCGGCGATGCGGTGCCGATCACCTGGACGCATGATCCCGACCATCCGGTCGCGACCATCGGCGGCGCGGTCGCTGGCTTCCTCGAATGGGTGAAGCCGGCGCCGGGCATGGATCTGTCCTATGTCAGCCCGCGGGCGCGCATGCGCTCGCTGGTACCGGACGGACCGATGCACCAGAAGGAGCGGCCGGACCAGGTGGGCTCGCGCCCGCCCTACCCGCTTCTCTCGGAGCGCCGCGACGTAGTCGTGTTCGAGACCGAACCCCTGAAGCAGGATCTCGTTCTCGCCGGCCCGATCGAGGCGAAGGTCTGGGTCGCATCCAGCGCGCTCGACACCGACGTGACGGTGAAGCTGCTCGACATCTCGCCGGCGACGGCAGACGATCCGGCGGGTTTCCACATGCTGCTCTGCGACTCGATCCGGCGGCTGCGCTTCCGCAACGGCTACGACAAGGAAGAGCTGCTGAAGCCCGGCGAGATCGTCGAGGTCACGATCGAGCTGCCGCCGATCGCCAACCGCTTCAGGGCCGGCCACAAGCTCCGCGTCGACATCGCCTCGTCGAACTTCCCGCGCTTCGACATCAATCCGGGCACCGGCGAGCCGCTCGGCCGCCACACCCACACGGTCAAGGCGCGGAACACGCTCCATCTCGACAAGAAGCACCCGTCGCACATCGTGCTGCCGGTGATGAAAGGCTAGCCCCATGCGTATCGCTACGATCCACATCGGTCAGGAGACCAACGACTTCAATCCGCTGCCGACGACGATCGAAGACTTCAAGGCGTTCGGCATCCTCGAAGGGCAGGAAATCATCGAGAAGATGGCCGGCAAGGGCCAGGTCGGCGGCTGCGTCGACGCGATGGCGGCCTCCGGCATGAACGTCGAGTGGGTCCCGATCATCTCCGGCTGGGCGATGGCAGGCGGACGCATCGATACCGGCGCGCGCCTCTTCTTCGAGGAGCGGATCGGCACGGGCCTGCGCAAGGCCGGCAAGGTCGACGCCCTGGCGCTGCATCTGCATGGCGCGGCGGCCGCCGAAGGCGTCGACGACGTCGAAGGCGCCCAGCTCGCGATCTGCCGCGCCGTGCTGGGCCCGGACGTCCCGATCGTGCTCTCCCTCGACCACCACGCCAACGTCACGCGCCAGATGGTCGAGCTCTCGACCGCGATCGTGGCGCACCGCACCCAGCCGCACGACACCTACGACACCGGGCGCCTCGCCGGCGACATGCTGGTCAAGATCCTCCGGAAGGAGGTCAAGCCGGTGATGGCCTGGCGGAAGCTCCGCCTCATCACCCACCAGGAGCAGTTCCTGACGTCCCAGGGCCCGATGAAGAAGTGGTTCGACCAAGCCCGCGATTGGGAGGCCAAGGACAAGCGCGTGCTGCATGTCGCGCTCTGCCCGATGCAGCCCTGGCTCGACGTCGCCGAGGGCGGCTGGACCACGATCGTCAACGTCGACGGCGACCGGGCGCTCGCCGAGAAGCTCGCCGAGGAGTCCGCCGACTTCGCCTGGTCGATGCGGAGGGACTTCATGGTCAAGGAGGCGGTCTCGGTTGACGACGCGGTGCGACGCGCCGACCAGGCCGCGAAGGGCGTCGTCGTGCTCAGCGATACCGGCGACACGGTGTTCGGCGGATCGGCCGGCGACTCGAACCTGATCCTGGAGTCGATCCTCCGGCTCGGCATCAAGAGCAAGGCGCTGATGCCGCTGGTCGAGCCCGAGACGGTGGCCAAGCTGGTCGCCGCCGGCGAAGGTTCGGAAGTCACGCTGCCGGTCGGCGGCCACAGCGCGCCCAAGTTTTTCAAGCCGCTCACGGTCACCGGCCGGGTCAGGAAGATCGCCTCCGGCGTCGTCAAGGTGCCGGTGTTCCAGCAGCCCGAGCACGACATGGGCCGGACCGTGTTCTTCGAGGTCGGTCCGGCGACCCTGATGATCAGCGAGAAGCCGGGCGCCGCCGGCAACGTGCCCGAGGTCTATCGCTGGTTCGGCTACGAACCCGCCGACTTCAAGATGGCGGTGCTGAAGACCGCGTCGAACTTCCAGTTCTTCAAGCCGATCACCTCCGAGGTGATTCGCGTCGACACGCGCGGCCCGGGCCAGTCGGACGTGGTCGGCCTTCCCTGGCAACGCGTGCCGCGGCCGATGTATCCGATGGAAGAGCCGAAGAGCTGGCGCGGATAGTCGCCGCATGGCGATGATCGGGACATGACGCATCCCTATCGTCGCCTGCTCAAGGATCCTGACTTAAGGAAGCTCTGGGGCGGCGTCACGATCTCGTCGATCGGCTCGGACCTCTTCGTCTTCGGCGCGATCTGGATCGCCGTCTCGATGGCCGGTGCCGACGGATCGCTGCTGGCGACCGCGCGCTTCGGGACCGTGCTGGTGATGGCCTTCGCCGCCGGTGCCTTCGTCGACCTCTTTCCTCGACGCGTTCTGATGGTCGGCGCGGATTTGGTACGCGCGGCCTTTTCGCTCTTCATCGTCGTCATCGCGCTGACCTCCGAGCTCTCGCTCTGGCATCTGATAACCACTGCCGTGGTGCTGGCTGCGGCAGGGACGGTCTACCAGCCTGCCCTGCAGTCCGGCATCCCGCAGCTCGTCCGCGATCCGGACCGTCTCCGCGAAGCCAACGGGCTCATGGACGCGACGATGCGCATCTCCCAGGCCCTTGGCCCGTTCCTGGCGGCAGCCGTCGTCTCGGTGCTGCCGGTCATCCATCTGCTGACGCTGAACGCCACCAGCTATCTCGCCTCCATCGGCGCGGTCCTGCGCATGGGCCGTCGCCTCGACGAGGCCGCGCCTCCTGCGCGCCAGAGCTTCCGCAAGCGCCTGCTCCGCGGGCTCGATGCGGCACGCGCCTGTCCGGGTGCCTGGCTCATCCTGGCGACCACCAGCTTCCGGGCCGGCGTCATGGTGCTCTGCGCCACCGTCGGGATCCCGCTTTTCTTTTCGCAGGCACCGACTGGAGGCGTCAGCGCCGCCGCCCTCGTGATCGGAGCAGCGGCGACTTGGGAGATCCTGGCCAACTTCCTTATTGCCGCCCGCCCGGTTGCCTCCCCCTGGCGTGTCATCTTTTCCGGCTATCTGACCATAGGCGCCGGCATGGCGCTGATCGGTCTCGCCGAAGCCTTCCTGTCAGGCTGGTCGCTGATCGTGGCGATGGTGGTGCTGGCCATACCGATCGGTTACGGCAACGCGACGGCAGGCATTCTGATGCTGACTTGGTTCGGCAGCCGGATGAACCCGGGTGACTTTGCCGCCATCCTGCGCCTGCGCATGTTGGGGGTGACGGGTGCCGCGACGATCTCGACCGCGGTCGGCGCCTGGATATTCGACGCGGCCGGCATCGCCATGACCTCTTTCGTCGGCGGCACGCTTCTGTTGGGCACGGCCCTGATCGGCGTAGTATCGAGCGACCCGACAAAAGGAGAGGCGAAGTGAGCACACCCGAGCCGATGAACAAAGCCCATGTCGAGGCCGCCCTCGCGCGGGCCGGCCTCACGCTCTCGCCCGAGCAGGTCGACGAGATCCACCGGATCTCCGGGTACGTCCGCGAGTACCTGGCCGAGCTCAACGTCGAGCGTCCGATGTCGGTCGAGCCCGCTCTCACCTTCAAGATGCCCGTGCCATGAGTACGACCCCGACCATCGCCGAGGCCGCGCGTCTGATCGAGGCGAAGAAGCTGTCGCCGGTCGAGCTGACCGACATGCTGCTGAAGCGCATCCACGCGGTGGATGCGAAGCTCAACAGCTTTCTCTTGGTGACCGAGGATCTGGCGCGCAAGACCGCAAAGAAGGCCGAGGAAGACATCATGGCCGGCAAGCGGAAAGGTCCGCTGCACGGCATCCCGATCGGCCTCAAGGACATCTACGACACCAAGGGCATCCGGACGACCGCGCATTCGAGAGTGCTGGAAAAGCGCGTGCCGAAAGACGACTCGACGGTCGCGGCGAAGTTCAAGAAGGCCGGCACCGTCCTGCTCGGCAAGCTCGCGACGCACGAGTTCGCCATCGGCGGGCCGTCCTTCGACACGCCGTGGCCACCGGCACGCAATCCATGGGACATGGAACTGAGCCCAGGCGGATCGTCCAGCGGCAGCGGGGCCGCGATCGCTGCCGGCCTCGTGCTCGGCGCTACCGGATCGGATACCGGCGGCTCGATCCGCTCCCCGTCCACCTTCTGCGCCGTCGCCGGCATGAAGCCGACCTACGGCCTCGTCAGCCGATGGGGCATCCTGCCGCTCGCCTTCACGCTCGATCACGCCGGGCCGATGGCCTGGACCGTCGAGGACTGCGCGATCCTGCTGCAGACGATGGCCGGCCACGACAAGAAGGATGCGGCCAGCGCCAAGGTGAAAATTCCCGACTTCCAAGCCGCCCTGCGCCTGGATCTCAAGGGCGTGCGCGTCGGCTTCATCCGCCATTGGCACGACGGCGAGCATCCGGTCGAGCCGGAGATGGCGAAGGCCGCCGAAGCGGCGGTCGAGACGATGCGGACGCTCGGTGCCGAGATCCGCGACGTGCCCATGCCGAAGCTCTCCGAGTTCGCGCCGGCCGGACGCGTCATCATACTGACAGAGGCCTTCGCGGTCCACGCCAAGACCCTGCAGTCCCGCTACAACGACTACGGCGAGCGTTTCCGCGCCAGCGTCACGCCGGCGGCGCTGTTCTCGGCCAACGACTACGTGCAGGCGATGCGGCTCCGCCAGCAGCTGATCGAGCGCACGCGAGCGGCGATGGCCGATGTCGACGTCATGGTCTGCGCCGCCGCCCCCGGCGTTCCCACGCCGATGGTCGGCTTCGATCGGGATGCCGCCTTCAAGCGGCCGTCGCTGACGATGCCGTTCAACCTGACCGGCCTGCCGGTGATGACCGTCTGTTCGGGCTTCAGCCAAACCGGATTGCCGCTCGGCATCCAGGTGGTCGGCCATCCCTTCGGCGACGCGACCGCGATGGGTGTGGCGCACGCCTACGAGCGGGCGACCCCGTGGAAGTCGAAGCGACCCGCCTTGTCTTGAGCGATGCAGGGGTCCGGCTTCCTCGCGATCTGGAGCGACCTCGCGCCCGAGGACGAGACGGACTGGGCGCACTGGATGATGCGGGAGCACGCCGCCGAACGCCTCGGCGTCGACGGCTTCCTCGCCTGCCGCGTCTTCCGCGCGCTCGGCGGCACCGCGAACCGCTACCTGATCCTCTACGAGCTCGAGATCGCGGACGCGGTCAGCGGCCCTTCGTATCTCGCGCGGCTGAACGCGCCGACGCCCTGGTCGCAACGCGTTATGCCGAAACTCAGGAACTTCGTTCGCGGCGGCGGCCGGGTGGCGACCTCCGTCGGCATGGGACAGGGCGGGATCCTCGCCGCCCTGCCTCTGGAGGTCGAGCCCGGCTGGGACCGCGAGGCCGTATGCCGCGACCTCGCCGGCCAGTACCGGATTGCGGCCGCCAGGATCCTCCTCACCGACCTGGCCCAGACGTCCATCCAGACGCGCGAGAAGAGCTTGCGGCGCGCTGACGACTCCTTCGCCGGCATCCTGCTGGTCGAGGGACTGGACGAGGCCTCCGTCCGTCATGCGCTCGGACGCCTCGGCGCGTTGATCGCGCATGTCGATGTCCCGCTCTACGCTCACCGCTTACACCTCGATCGGCGGCACCTGCGCCGCTAGTCCCCCCTTGAGAAGGATTGCTCCGATGGATCGTTGGCTCGCTGCCGCGCTCGACTACGTGCCGAAGTGGATCGAGCACCAGATGCGGATCACCGGGCAGCCGGGCTGCGTGATCGCGGTCGCGCAGAAGGGCAAGGTCCTGCTCGAGCGCGCCTACGGCTTCGCCGACCAGGCGCGCGGCATCGAGCTGACGCCGCGCCACCGCTTCCGCGTCGCCTCGCATTCCAAGAGCTTCACCGCCGCCGGCATCATGAAGCTGCGCGAGCAGGGCAAGCTGAGGCTCGACGATCCGGTCGGCCGCCATGTCGACGGACTGCATCCCGAGATCGCCAAGGCAACACTGAGCCAGCTCCTCTCGCACACCGCGGGCGTGACCCGGGACGGTCCGGACGCGGGACAGTTCACCGATCGCCGATCCTACCTGAACGAGAAGGAACTCCGCGCCGACCTCTCCGGCGGGCCGATCATCGAGCGCAACACGCGCTACAAATACTCGAACCATGGCTTCGGGCTGATCGGTCTCGCTATGGAGTCGATAACAGGCGAGCGCTACACGTCCTGGATCAAGCGTGAGATCGTCGATGCGGTCGGTCTCGAAGAGACCCAGCCGGATGTACCGATCGCGCGCGGCACGGCGTTCGCGCGCGGTCATTCGGCGAGACTCCCTGCCGGCGAGCGGCTGGTGATCCCCGGCGAGAACCCGACGCATGCCATGGCGCCGGCCGCGGGCTTCATCTGCACCGCCGCCGACCTCGCCCTCTACTTCAATCAGCTCGCCCCCCGTGCGAAACGCAGCGTCCTCTCGCCCGCCAGCCGGCGCGAGATGGTGCGCAAGCAATGGCGCATCCTTCATATCGCCTCGGAGCGCCACTACGGACTCGGGATCCGCAGCGGCATGACGGGAGACTGGGAGTGGTTCGGCCATTCCGGCGGATTCCAGGGCTACACCACGCACACCGCCACGTACGCGCCCCACGACATCACCGTGTCGGCTCTGACCAACGCAGCGGACGGCACGGCGGTCGGCCTGGTCGAAGGCACGACCCATATCCTTCGGCATTTCGCCCGGCACGGCGCGCCGGTCCGTCGCGTTGCCGACTGGACCGGCCGCTGGTGGAGCCTTTGGGGTGCGATCGACCTCGTGCCGATCGGGAACCGCGTCGTGGTCATCAATCCGGGCTTCTCGGACGGGTTCCCGGACGCCTTCAAGGATGCGACCGAAATCGAGGTCGCCGGCCGCGATCGCGGCGTCATCGCACTCGCGAGCGGTGCCGGGAGCCACGGCGAGATGGTGCGCCGCGTGCGCAATGGGCGCGGCCGCGTCGCCGAGTTCTGGCTGGGCGGCAACCAGTACCTGCCCGAGGCGAAGGTCGCTGCGGAGATGCAGGCGCGCTACGGCACGAAGAGAAAGAAGCGCTAGAACCTCAGGACCATGCCCGCCCGGCGATCGGGGCCGGCGCCCGCCGCGGCCTCGGCCGCAAGGACCGCCGCCAGCTTCGGCGGCAGCTCCGCCCCGGCGACTTCGCAGAACCCTAGCGACGCGTAGAACGGCGCGTTGAAGGGGAGGAAGCGCTCGGTCGTCAGCATGGCGCCCCAGAGGCCACGGTTCCGGGCGATATCGACCGCAGTCTGCACCAGCGCGCGGCCGATGCCGCGCCGCTTCCAGGCCCGCGCGACGTCGACCTCGCCGATGTAGAGGCCGCCGTCGCAGGTATGCGCCGCGAGGAAGGCGACGAGTCGATCGTCCTCGTTCGTCGCGACGAACAACAGCCCGTCGGCGAGCGAAGCTTCCAGCAGGTGCCTCGGCGTGGCATGGATCCCGTCGAGGAACGGGATACCGGCGTCGACCAGGGACCGGGCCGCATCGATCTCGATTCCCGCGAGTGCCTCGATCTCGTCCGGCCGCGCGTGCCTGATGGTGATCGTGGTCAGCTCCGCGATCAGCCCGCGCAGGACCGCGTTCAGACCTTCGGAGCGCTCCAGGGGCACGTAGTGGCCGCAGCCGGGGACGAGGTGGAAACGACCGTCTTCCGCCGATGCCGCCTGCGCCGCGCTGGTGCGCGGCCCTGGGGTTGCGTCCTCGGCCCCGGTCATGACGACGACCGGGCCCTGGAACTCGGCCAGTAGGTCGTCGCGGCTCGCCCGGGTGTGGAAGGCGGTGATACCGCGCGCGATTTCCTGCGGAGACTGCCGCACGGCGATCTGCTTTGCATTCTCGACGACGTCGCTTGCTGCGGCGCGCGAGAACATCGGTGCCCAGAGCGCGCCCCACGCCGCTTCCATACCCTTGGTCGAAATCAGGTCGATGGCAGAGACATGAAGCGCCGGATCGGGTCGATGCACGGCCTTGGTCCCGATCAGGACCAGGGCCGCGACCCTGTCCGGGGCGAGCGCCGCGATCTCGAGCGCGCAGGATCCGCCGACCGAGCAGCCGACGACGATCACGCGGTCGCCCGTCACGAGCTCCAGCGCACCCTTAGCCCATTCCTCGAGGGTGTCTCCCAGCCCATAGAGCGTCGGCGCATGCGTGGCGCCCGGCAGCAGCTCCCTCTGCCCGTCCCACATCGTTCCGTCGAACGGCAACGCGTGCAGGAAGAGCAGCTCAAGCCCGGACGACATTCGTCTCCGCCATGGCCTGGGCCGTGATCGCGATCTCAGCCGCCCGGAAGCAATGCGCCTGCGACATCGCCGTCTCGGTGCGGTTCCGGATGTCGTCGATCAGCCGCCGCGCGTAGGGCAACTCGACGCCGTTGCAGTCGATGTGCTGCACGCCAGCCTTGTCGACGAGAAACAGGTGATTGGCGCCGCTCCTTCCCGCGATGTCGACATTCTTCCGAAGCTCGATGTAGCCCTCGGTTCCGATCAGCGTGGTCCGTCCGTCGCCCCAGGTCGGGAGACCATCGGGCGTGAACCAGTCGACACGGACGTAGCCGGTCGCCTCTGGCGTACGCAGCAGGATCTCGCCGAAGTCCTGGAAATCAGGAAAGTCCGGGTTGGCCCGGTTGGCTACCGTCGCCGACACGACCTCGACGTCGAGCCGATGTGAAAAGAACAGGAAGTTCTCGCAAGGATGCGCGCCCATGTCGGCGAGGATCCCGCCGAACTTCTCGCGCCGGAAGAACCAGTCGGGCCGCCGGGCGCGGTTGAGGCGATGGGGGCCGAACGAGACGACATTAACCAGCCGGCCGATGGCGCCGGCCCGCAGCAGCTCGCCGGCCTTCGTCACCGCCGACGAGACGGCATGGCCAAAACAGATCGAATAGATGCGGCCGGTCTCCGCCTGAACCTTGCGAACCTCTGCCAGCTGCTCGAACGAGGTGACACCGGGCTTGTCGACCATGAAGTCCTTGCCGTGACGCATGACCTCGACGCCGAGCGCCGCGCGCTCGCTATTGACCCCGGCGCTCAAGACCAGGTCGATGCTGCTGTCCTCCAGGATCCTGCGTGGATCGTCGACCTTCCGCGCCTGCGGGTAGGTCTCGGCGAAGGACTTCTTGAAGAACTTCTCTTCCTCGCCGCAATAGGCGACGAAATCCGCCCTCTGCCCCAGCATCATCTCGATCTGGGCGTGGATGTGGAAGTGATCGAGGCCGATCGCGGCGAACCTCACCGGCCTCATGCAAATACCGAGTCGGCCCGTGCCCAGATCCGCTCGGCGCGCTCCTGGGTCTCCTTGAGCACTGCCGGCGCATCGACTGTCGTGACCTTCTTGTCCCTGACTACGATGCGGCCGTCGACGATCACGTCGGTCACGTCGCTGCCGGTCGCGTTGTAGACAAGGTTGCTCGGCAGGTTTTCCGTCCGCACCGGGCGGCACCAAGGCGTGTCGACGTCGACCAGGATGATGTCGGCCTTCTTGCCGGCTTCGAGCGAACCGATCTCCTTCTCCATTCCGATCGACTTCGCCCCGCCCATGGTCGCCATATGCAGCGCCCGCCAGCCGTCCAGCATCCTCGCGTCGCCGGATCGGGCGCGCGGCAACAAGATGCCCATGTTCATGAATTTCCAGAGGTCGTTCGAGCACCAGTCGGTGCCCCAGGTCACGTTGCAGCCTGCCGCGTAGACCTTCTCCATCGGCGGGAAGTACCCACGCTTCGCCACGTGGTAGCTGGTGTGCGAGATGTGCATGCCGGTACGTGCGATCGTGGCGATATCCTCGTCGGAGAGAAACACGGTGTGGATGCCGATCGTGCGCTCGCTGAGTAGGCCCAGCTCGTCGAGGAACTGGATCGGCCGCTTTGCGTATTGCTTCATCACGAACTCGGTCTCGCCCGGCACCTCGGCGACATGGACGTTGACGCCCAGGCCGAGCTCGTCGGCGAGCGCCGCGCTCGCCAACAGCCCCTCGCGCGAGGTGAAGCCGGGACCGGCCGCCGAGATCCGCGTCGTAATGCGGCCGTTCTCCTTGCCATGCCAGTCGGCGTAGAGCCGGCGCGAGTCCTCGAGCCCCTTCTCCAGCCAGTCCTTCCGCATCGGCCGGTCCATGACCGAGGCGTTGAGCCTGGTCGCGTCGACCTCGAAGATCTCCTGGCTCATGACCGCACGGATGCCAAGGTCCCGGACGGCAGGCATTGCCAGATGCTCCTTCACGAACTGGCTGACGATCGTCGTCGTGCCCGTGCAGAGCATTTCCATCGCGTGCGTCAGGCAGCCGGCGTACCAGTCCTCGTCATGGACATGGGTGAAGGCGATCGGCACCGCCCGCTTCCAGAGGCCGGCAGAGAGCTGGCCCGAGACATCCTCGGTCAATCCTTTCAGGTAGGCGCCGACCAGGTGGATATGCGTGTTGACGAGGCCCGGCAGCACCGCCCTTCCCTTGGCCGAGATCGTCAGGTCGGCGTTGAACGCCGCCGCATCGAAGCCCGTCCGAGGCCCGGCATGGACGATGCGATTGCCATCGATCGCGACCACCCCGTCGGAGATCACCTCTTAGGGCTCGTCCATCGGGATCAGATAGCCGCCATCGACGAGGATCTTCGACATGGGTTTCCCTATCCGATAAGGGCGGACAGCTCTTCGGACTTGAATCGGCAGGCGACCATCTTGTCCGTCACTTCCATGCCGAGGCGCTTGTAGAAGTCGAGGGCGAGGTTGGTGCGCTCGACCGCGAGGCTCAAGCCGGCGCAGCCGAGATCGAGCGAGCGTTTCGCCGCCGCGATCATCAGAGCGCGGCCGAGACCGAGCTTCCGCGCCGGCTCGTCGATGAAGAGGTTCATGACGTAAAGGTCCCGCGTGCCGCTCCAGGCATTGTATCGGAACGTGCATTGCGCGATACCGACCGCCCGGCCGTCGACGAAACCGAGCAAGGCGAAGAAGAGGCGCTGCGGCCCGAAGCCGTCGCGACGGATCATCTCGTCGGTGACGAGCGCCAGCTCGGGCTTGCCGTGGAAGGCGGCATTGGCGTGGACGAGGCGGCGGATGTCGGCGGCGTCGGCGGGCTCGGCGTCGCGGATGGCGATGCGGTCGGACATGGGAACTCTTATACGGAACATTTGCTGAGTAGACGCCCTTCTGTACCACCAGCCGGGCACGCAAGATATCGGGCGACCGATCTCGAGCTGGTCAAGATCACCTTGGCTGATTTCGAGACGACCGACTAGGGCGGCTCCCCACGCCGTCGTGATCGCCGCGATGGCTGCCGCGCCATCATGCCCCTGCCATCTTTCGCTGTCCCTCGGGGGCTCCGGCTCGACGGCCGCGGGTGGGACGAGACGACTTAAAGGCTTCATAACCGGCGAATGCCGATCAATGCGGAGGTAACGAGAGATGACCGACCAGTTTGAACGCGCCCCGGAAACGCTGACCCAGGGCTGGATCGACCAGCGCGTATTCGACCTCTACGACGAGTACTGCCACGGCCGCATGGACCGCCGCAGCTTCCTCGCCCGTTCCGCCGCGGTCACCGCGGGCGGCCTGGCGATGGCCTATGCGCTGCTGCCGAACTATGCCAGGGCGCAGACGATCTCGTTCACCGACGAGCGCATCAAGGCGCGCTACGTCTCCTACCCTTCGCCCGGCGGTTCGTCCGGCCAGATGAAGGGTTACCTCGTGCAACCGGCCGGCAACGGCCCGTTCCCGGTGGTCCTCGTCGTGCACGAGAACCGCGGCCTCAACCCGTACATCGAGGACGTTGCGCGCCGCTCCGCGGTCGCCGGATTTCTGGCCCTCGCGCCGGACGGTCTCGCGCCGGTCGGCGGATATCCCGGCAACGACGACGAAGGCCGCGACATGCAGGCCAAGCTCGAGCAGCCGAAGCTCCGTACCGACATGCTGAACAGCGCCAAGTTTCTCAAGGCGCATGCGATGTCGAACGGCAAGCTCGGCGTCACCGGCTTCTGCTGGGGCGGCGGCACGACCAACTGGCTAGCGGCGACGATGGGCGCCGATCTGCAGGCGGGCGTTCCCTACTATGGCGTCGCCGCCGCGGCGGACGTGGTGAAGGACGTCAAGGCGCCGCTGCTGGTGCATCTCGCCGAGACCGACCCGAACGTCAACAACACCTATCCGGCCTACGAGACCGCGCTCAAGGCTGCCGGCGTCTCGATCGAGATCCAGACCTATCCGGGCACCCAGCACGGCTTCCACAACAACTCGACGCCGCGCTACCAGGAAGCGGCGGCGAAGCTGTCTTGGGACCGCACGGTCGCCCACTTCAAGAAGCACCTCGCTTAGGCCCACCGGCTGCGGGCCGCCGTCAGAACATCGGCGGCGGCTCGCGTCGCTTCTTCCGCTTCGGGCGCTCGTACATCACGCCCGGGTAGTTCTTCAGCGGCGCCAGCGGCGCACCGGTGAAGATCCAGTCCTGCAGCTCCGAGAAGTTCAGGTGATAGCGTGGCTCTCGCCCGGTGCGGGCGGTGAACAGCGCGCGCGGGATGTTGATCCATTTCGGCACGCTTTGGCGCACGTACCAGACCGGCGTCCCGCACCTGCCGCAGAAAGCGCGCGTGTTGCCGGTCTCCTTGTCGAGGTACTGCCTGACCGTGCGACTCCCCTTCACGACGCGGAAGCGCTTCCTCCAGGTGCCGACATAAGTCGCATAGGCCGCGCCGTGCGCGATCCGGCTCGGCCGCCCGTGATCGTGCCAGGCCCAGAACGCCGGGTACTGGATGTCGACCTCGACCGCCCCGCAAAGACACGCTGCCGGAACGCGCTCAGCCTGCTCGTCGGCGGGCTGGCGCTTCGCCATCAGCGCTTGCCGATCTCGGCGAGGTCGAACGGCGTCGCCTGGTAGAGCTCGTTGATCCAGTTGCCGAACAGCAGATGCGCGTGGCTGCGCCAGCGGTTCTCCGGCGGGCGCTTGGGATCGTCTCCGGGAAAGTAGTTGCGCGGCAGCTTGATCGGCGTCTGCGCGGCGACGTCGCGGAAGTATTCGTCGCCGAGCGAGTTGGAGTCGTATTCGATGTGGTTGAACATGTGCAGCGAACGATGCCTCGGATCGTCGAGCAGGCAGAGCCCGGCCTCGTCCGACTCCATCAGCACGGTCATGCCGCTCGCCTTCGGGATGTCTTCGCGGCGGACCTCGGTCCAACGCGACACCGGGATCGCGAAGTCGTCGGAGAACCCGCGGAGATAGGGCGACGCCGGCGCCAGGTTGCGGTGGCGGTAGACGCCAAAAGCCTTCTCCGCCAGCGGATACTTCGGCATGCCGTGGAAGTGGTGCACGGCCGCCTGGGCGCCCCAGCAGATGTTGAAGCTCGAATAGACGTTGGTCTGGGTCCAGTCGAAGACCCGACGCAGCTCGTCCCAGTAGGTCACTTGCTCGAACGGCATCTGCTCGACAGGCGCGCCGGTGGTGATGAAGCCGTCGAAGCGCTCCGCCTTCACGTCCTCGAACGTCCGGTAGAACGAGATCATGTGCTCGTTCGGCGTGTTGCGGGCGACGTGGTTGGTCATCTTGACCAGGGTCAGCTCGACCTGGAGCGGCGTCGATCCCAGCAGCCGCGCGATCTGCGTCTCGGTCTTGATCTTGTTGGGCATCAGGTTGAGGAGCCCGATGCGCATCGGCCGGATGTCCTGGCGGACCGCGTCGGCCTCGCTCATCACCATGACGCCCTCGGAAGCGAGGGTCGCGCGGGCG
Organism: uncultured Rhizobium sp.; assembly: GCA_964655235.1. GTDB lineage: Bacteria > Pseudomonadota > Alphaproteobacteria > SHVZ01 > SHVZ01 > SHVZ01. Next base: position 5,320 of record CAZZLX010000008.1, on the reverse strand, counting down.
GGCAGGTCGTTCGGGATCTTGATCGGCATCTAGGCGGTCATGCAGTCGGAAGGGGCCGACAACATGATCGCAAATCCGCCCGGTGACAACGCCGTCTTGGGCCCTCCCAAGGCCGCCGTCATGGCACGGTTGTCAACGACGTCCGGGAACGCTCCAATCTCCGCTTCCAACGGAGAAACGCATGCCGAACCTTGCAATCTCGCTGACCTGCGCCGACTACATGCGCGTCCTGCCGCTGGCCGCAGGCCTGATCGAGACGCCCGGCATCGACCTGAAGATGATCCTCGGCCGCTTCGGCCGATGGACAGACCGGGCCGAAGCGCTGCGGCGGGCGACCGGGGACGCCACCGTCTCCGGCGGCGAAGGGTCGATGGGCCAGCACCTCTACCGCATCGACAAGGGCGACCGCTCCCATGTCGGCCTCCCGGTCTTTCCGTTGCGCAATTTCGGCGGCCGGGACTTCTACGTAAGAAAAGGCAGCCCGATCCGCAGCCTCAAGGATCTCGCCGGCAAGCGCGTCGGCACCTACAGCGTCACCGCCAGCGGGTCTATCTGGTATCGCCATTTCATGAGATGGGCCGGCCTCGATCCCGCGTCGATCGACTGGCTGGTCGGCAACATCGACGAACCTTTCGGCCTTTCCTCCATCGTGCCGCAGGGTGCCAAGCTGGCGCCCGATGGCCGCTCGCTCGCCAGCATGCTGATCGCCGGCGAGATCGACGCCATCACCAGCCCGCCGCGGCCGAAGGACTATCACCCGACCAACGGCCCGATCGTCCGCCTGCTGCCGGACTTCGCGCAGGCCGAGGCCGACTACTGGCGCGCGACCGGCTGCTTCACCCCGCAGCACCTGATCACGATCCGTCACGAAGTCTGGGAAAAGAACCGCTGGATCGCGAAGGCGCTGACCGACGCCTTCATCGCCTGCGAGACGATGTTCACGACCATGCAGCGAAGCTTTCCCTACGCCACGCCGTGGCAGGAGGCCGAAGTCGAGCGAACGATCGCCATCATGGGCGAGAACTATCACCCCTACGGCCTGCCGCGCTGCGCAAAGGAGGTCGATGCCTTCTGCGAGGAAGCCCACCGGTCGGGCCTCACCTCGCGCCGCGTGCCGGTCGAAGAGTTCTTCGCCGAGTACCTGGAGGTCTAGGCGCTCGCCGACGATCTATTGGCGATGAACCGGACCGGCAACGCGCGACTGCGATAGGGAAACTCGCCCGTCTCCAGGCGCGCGAGGATCGCCTTGCCCGCCTCCTGGCCGAGCTCGTAGGCGGGCGAAAACACGGTGGTCAGCTCGGGCGTCGCATAGCGCCAGGCGTTGAAGCCGTTGAAGCCGGTGACGCGCACGTCCTCGGGCACGCGGTGGCCGCGCTCCTGCAGGCGCTTCATCGCGGCGATCGCCATCTGGTCGTTGCCGCCGATCACGGCGTCGGGAACACCGTTCTCGGCCATGTAGCGCTCGAAGGCGCGCTGGGTCGCGTCGAAGCCTTCGTCGCCGCAGCGAACGAGACGGAGCTCCATGTCCCCTCCCCGCTTCGCCAGCACCGAGCGGATGCCGGCCTCGCGCTTCACCATCGCCGACCATTCCTGGCGCGGCACCAGCATCACCACGTGCTTCACCGGCCTTGAGAAGAGGTGTCGGGCGAGCTCGACACCGCCGGCATAGTCGTCCTGGATCAGGGAGCAGCCGTCGGCGATGTCCTCGGGCATGCCGTCCTGCACCAGCACCAGCGGCTGCCCCAAGGACGCCACGCGCTCGATCGTCGCCCGCCGCTCGGACTCGACGCCCGAGAGCAGCGCGCAGATCGCGTCGGTCTCGATCCGCTGCAGCAGCGGCACCGAGCCGACGCCGTCGGGCGAGGCGCCGTGGATCACCAGGCTGTAGCTCTTTGGGCCGACATGGTCGTTGAGGCCGGCGAGAAGGGCCGCGGTGAAGGGATCGGCCAGGTAGTTCGGCGATGGATCGACGATCACCACGCCGATCGCCATGCGCCGGTTGGTGCGCAGGCGCCGCGCGGCGGCGTGCGGGCGATACCCGAGGTCCACGCAGACCGCCATCACGCGGTCGTAGGTCTCGCGACCGACCTCGCGCATCCGCCCGTTGACAACGTTGGAGACGGTCATCGGCGTGGTGCCGGCGACCGCCGCCACATCGCGGAGCGTGACGGCGCGTTGTTTGCGGACGGCGGCGGTCACACCTTCAAGCCGCCGTGCCACCAATGCTCGAACGGGTTCGAGTAGAGGATCGAGTCGATCGTCTCCTGGGTCACGCGCGGCATCGGCGTGCCCTCGACGAAGCGGTTGACGTTCTTCAGGTCCGCGATCGAGGCCTCGACCGTGGTGAACGGGAAGTCGGTTCCCCAGAAGATCTTGTTGCGGTTATGGACCGTGTATTCCTGGGCGCAGACCAGGATGTTGTAGAACTGCCAGGGCCGGTAGTGCAGCGCCGAGACCTCGGCATAGACGTTCGGCTGCTTACGGATGACGACGATGCACTCCTCGTACCAGGGGTGGCCCATATGGGCCATGATCATCTTCAGGTCCGGGTAGCGCATCGCCACCGTGTCGACGTTGAGCGGCCGGCCTTCCTCGATCGGCGCATTGCGCCCGAAGGTCGTGCCCATGTGCATGGTGAGCGGGATGTTGTTCTTCTGCAGGTACGCGTAGATCGGGTCCATGCGCGGATCGAGCAGCGACACGCCGTTGTAGATCGGCCCGAACTTCACGCCCTTGAGCTTGAGATCCTCGATCGCATGGACCAATAGGTCCATGCAGTTCGGCATGCGGGGATCGATGCAGGCGAAGCCGACGAACTTGTCCGGGTACTTGGCGACGGCGCGGGCCGTCACCTCGTCGTCGCCATCGATGCCGGCGGAATCCGCGTAGCGGAGCGAGAAGACGATCGCCTTGTCGACGTTCTTCATCGCGTCGTGGACACGATCCGCGTTCGCCTGCAGCTTGAAGCCGCCCGGGACCGCATTCGACGACCCCTGGTGGAACAGCGGCAGGATCATGTCGTCGTCGTAGACGTTGACGTGACAGTCGACGATCATCTTCTTCGCGCTCATTACAGGATGCCGTACTTCGCGAAGACCGAGCCCAGACTCTCGCCCGCCTGAAGGTCGCGGAGCGTGTTCTTCTCGCCAGAGATCTTCTTGAAGGCGAGGCCCAGCACCTCGTCCTCCTTCGCCTTCGGCACGACGACAATGCCGTCGGCGTCGCCGAACACCAGGTCTCCGGGGCTGACCGGAACGCCCGCGCATTCGACCGGAACGTCGACCGCCTTGACCGTGGCGCGTCCCTTGGAGTCGAGCGGCGCGATGCCGCCGTGAAAGACCGGGAACTTCATCGCCTTGATCGCCTTGATGTCGCGCACGCAGCCGTCCATCACCGCGCCGGCCGCGCCGCGATACTTGGAGGCGGTCGAGAGCAGCTCTCCCCAGGGAGCGACGCGGCCGGTGGCGCCGCAGGCGAAAACCGGGATCTCGCCTGGCTTCAGGCTGTCGATCAGCGCGATCTCCATCTCGTATGGGTTCTCGCCCGGCGTCTCGGCGTAGACGTCCATATAAAGAGCCGTGCGCGCTCGGCCGACCATGACCAGGCTTTCGTCGAGCGGCCGGATCCGGGGCGGAAACGCCTGCTTCCAGACGCCCGCCTGGTCGAGACAGTCGGAAATGACGGCGCAGAACAGCTTATCGGCCAGTTCGGCCAGCGAGTGGGACGGCATGTTCGTCACGGCTCCGGATGAATTTCGAGAACGGGAAGGCCGGCTGTCTTTAACGATATAGGCGGACGCCTGTCGACGCTTCCTGCCGGGCAATGAAACCACGTCCGGATTGCCCTTAAATCACAATAGGAAAGACGCGAAATGCAACCATCGGACGAGGCCCAGGTGAACTGGCGTTCACTGGACCCTCCGGGCTGGCGGTCGTATTTCTGTCATCCAATCGTCATCCTACGGGTCTGCCTGATGGAGCCTTTCATGAAGCGCCGCTCATTCCTCGGCATCGTCGCTGCCTCGGCCCTGCTAGCGACCTCCCCCGCCTTTGCCCAAGGCACGCGCGTCGTCGTCTACAACGCCGGCGGCCCCGAGCTCTTCAAGCCGCTCTCCGAGGCGTTCGCGAAGAAGCATCCGGACGTGAAGATCGACGTGATCAACGCCGGCGTCGGCGAGCTCTTCACCCGCATCCGCGCCGAACGCTCAAATCCGCGGGGCGACGTTCTGCTCGGCGCCTCGGGCGAGGCCTTCGTCGGCAACACCGACCTCTTCCAGCCCTACAAGGCGAAGGAGCACGATGCCTTCGATCCGAAGGTGATCGGGCCCGACAGCACCTTCTACGGCTTCTCGATGCCGTTGCAGGCGCTGATCGTGAACACCAAGCTGATGCCGCTGGACCAGGCGCCGAAGAGCTGGAAGGACCTCGGCGAGCCTCGCTACAAGGGCAAGATCATCATGTCGAACCCGTCGCTCTCGGGCTCGGCCTACGGCCAGATCGCGCAGATCCTGCAGCTGCACGGCTGGGACCTAATGCAGAAGGTGATCGCGAACACGACCTTCGTCGCGCAGTCGGCGGTGGTCTACCAGAACGTCGCCAAGGGCGAGTACGCGATCGGGCTCACCGGCGACTCCAACATCGTCACCATGGCGCAGCAAGGATATCCGGTCGCGGCAGTCTATCCGTCCGAGGGCACCGCGCTCCGCTTCGACGCCAGCGGCATCATCAAGGGCGGGCCGAACCCCGAGACGGCGAAGCTCTTCCTCGACTTCGTGAACTCGAAGGAAGCGCACGAGATCATCGTCAAGACCAAGAACCGCTATTTCGACATGCGCGCGGCGCTGGCGAGCCTGCAGTTCAATGTCATCAAAGTCGAGTTGTCGGATGTCGAGGATCCGCTCGACGCGAAGGTGTATCTCTCGAAGCGACTCGCGCCGTCGGTGCTGGACGCGCATCGAGCTCCCAAACAAGTCAGGTCGTAATCCATGAAGCAGACGATATTGGCCATTGCCGGTGTGTGTGTGGTCGGGGCGCTCGTGAGCGCGCAGGCTGTTCCGTCGACCGAGGTCTACCTCGCGCCGTTGGCGATCACGGCCACGGGTGTCACGATCGGCACGCCGGTGAACATCACCAACAACCCCGGCTACGACAACCAGCCGTCGTTCCTGCCCGACAGCTCGGGCGTGCTCTTCACGTCGAACCGCGACGGCGATGGGATATATGCGCTGCCTCTCAAGCCCGAGGCCGCACGTGTCGAAGAACTCGAAATGAAATTCGAGAAACCGAACGGCCCTGTGCGCATCGACCCCGATACCGACGAC
>CAZZLX010000007.1:0-25946 GCA_964655235.1 uncultured Rhizobium sp. | reverse complement strand
CCGCGCCGGCGTCGAGCGGGTGATGGGATTCTGCACCGATGCGGAGCATGACGAGTTCCTGAGGCAGACGCCCGAGTTCGAACGCCAGCTGGTACGAAGCGGCATCCATCTCTTCAAGTTCTGGTTCTCGGTCAGCCGCGAAGAGCAGCGCCTGCGCTTCAAGGAACGCCAGGCGCACCCACTCAAGCAGTGGAAGCTGAGTCCCATCGACATGGCCTCGCTCGACAAGTGGCGTGAATACACGCAGGCCAAGGAGACTATGTTCGTCCACTGCGATACGTCGGATGCACCATGGACCGTCATCAAGTCCGACTGCAAGAAGCGCGCGCGGCTGAACGCGATGCGCTACGTGCTGCATCGGATGCCCTATTCCCAGAAGGACGCGGGGATCATCGGGCCGGTCGATCCGTTGATCGTCGGCCGCCCGTCGCTGGTGCCCGGCGGGGGCGAAGACCAGCTGGCGCGCAGCAGCAGCGCCTGACCCGCGCGCCGGGTGGGTATACGGCTCGAACGTATCCGGCGGGCGTCGGAGGGAGGGGCGGTGACCGATAGGGCTGGCGGCGGACGCAGTCTCTATCGAGTCCTGCTCTACCGCCAAATTCCCTGTTACCGGCGAGAAAACAGCGAAAACGCAATCGAAGTTGCCCGCGTGCACGTGACAGACGCGGGAAATCGTCCCTAGACGCGGCCCTTTCTGAGGCTCACCTGTCTTCGGGCTCGTCCAGAAACAGGGATTTTCCCTTCCCTGATGCGAAGAGTATCAGCGATCCGCGGTGTCCTTGCCACGAACCCTGGCCCCTCCCTCCGGTTGCTCGGCGGCTGAGCGCCCTTGGCTTCGGAATGCAGCGCGGTATTGCGATAGGCGGCCGTAAACGGATTCCATAGTGGGCACGCGAAAACGCTCGAACAGGTGCCGGTTTCGCGATCCGATCGTTAGCTGGAAGTGGGTTGGCGTCTTGGCGAAGAGATAGCGGGTCACGACGTACCGCATATCGGCTGTCAGTGTTTCAACGAGCGTAAGGTCTGGCCGGCGTGTCGCCCAGAATCCGACCCTCCACTTGGGATCACCGGTCTTGCCCTCTCGCCGGCGTGACATGGTAAGCGCCAGGTGCAACTGCTCGTCTACCAGCAGCAGCAGGTTTCGGTCTCCAAGATGCCGGACCTCAAAGCCTCGCTCTCTAAGATCCGCCGCAATCTCCTCAAGCCGTCGAATCTTCAGCTTCCGCATCTCCGAACGCACGCGGAGAAACTCCAGGCCGCGCGGTGGCTCGTGCCCCACTACCTTGTAGACGCCCAACATGCCGCCGAAGTGAGTCATAACGGTTGAGAGTGACGGGAAGGATCGTGCCTCTCGAATGATCTTCTCGGAGATCTTTCCTCGTTCTCTGTACAAGGCCTTTAGCTTGCCCACGACGACGTCCTCGCGGATACGAGGGCGGTTCTGTCGCCTTAGCCGCTGAGCCTGCTCATAGACCTCTCGCGACACGATCGCAGGCGCCGCATCTGGGATGAGCATCCACTCTTCACGCGGATTCACTTTTCGCTTCGGTGTAAGGCGGCTGGAGACCCGATTGTACCGGTACATGCCGGCATACTTTGGATGAGACACGATCAGTCGTACTGCCGCCCCGTCCCAAGGCTTGCCCGATCGACGAGGAGGTCCATTCGTGTTCAGCAGCGTCGCGATCTCAGATAGCGCTAGCCTCTTTTCAACGATCATCCGAAACATGAACCGAACCGCTTCCACTTCCCGCTTCGACCCCGGAACCAACCGAACCCTGTCGCCTTGAAAGCTCTTGCGCTGACCCGGACGAAGAAGCGCCTTTGGTCGCCCATCTGACGTAACCAGCTGTCGGCCCAGTCCCAAGCCGGCTGTCCCGCCTGCTTTGAAACCCTTCGAGGCTACGCGCATCGATCCATTTTTGACTTTGACTGACAGCTCGCGGCTGTACTCGCCAGCCATGACGCGCTTCAGCGTCTTCATGATGGTCGACGCGGCGCTACCATCGTTCTCAAACTGCTCGGCGCAGTAGACGACTTTGATCCCCGACTTCTTGCAGAGAAACTCGTAGTGGGCGCTTTCATCGACGTCCTGAAAGCGGCCCCACCTGCTCACGTCGTAGACCAGGATCGCCGAGAATCCGGGTGACCCCGCCTCTATGTCAGCAAGGAGCTCTTCGAGACCGTGACGACCACTTACCGTTACGCCGCTCTTTCCGGCGTCTCTATAGGTCCGAACAATCTCGATATCTCGTGCCGCGGCGTAGACAGCGATCATCGCTGCCTGGTTCTCCAACGAGTAGATCTGCATGTCGGTCGACATGCGGAGGTACTGAGCGGCTCGCACGCGCTGAGTAGAGCCGCCTAAGCTTGAGCTCATGGGCTACTCCCGCAGGTGTGTGCGGTGAGTTTGCGCCTAGTGAGGCTCCGGGCAGAGTGGGAACAAATCCACACTCCCGATCAATTGCGGACATGAAGAAGCGCCGGATTCCAACAAAGACTGACAAGGTGCGCCGGAAGCTGGCCAAATTGGGCCTTAGTGCGAAGGACATTCGGGCGGCAATCTCGCATGCGCGCGCGAGATCGAAGGCTCGTCGAAAAACGTCGTCGTAGAGGACGCATTCGAACGCCCGCTAGCTAACCTCTACACACGTCCTTGCGACAACGAGATGGTTAACCAAATAGGGTGTGCTTTAAGTAGGAGGCTCCTCTCAGCAGGAGCTCCAATTGGCTCACCTTAAACAACATCGTCACGGCGGACGGCGAGTAGACGGAACTTTTCCGTTGATATTTGAATGGTTTAGCCGCCATCGAAGAAAATCACCTCCAAGTGAAAAAACCCGAGGGTTAGTTAAAAGTCGGACGCCTCAGGCTCTCTCGCACGCGACACCGGACACCCGGCTCGCGCCCGCAACGAGGAGAGACCCATGAGCGGATTCAGCCTACGAAAATCGGACGGTCGAACTGACAACAGGATCGAGTGGCGACGTCTCGATACGCTGTCATCGTCAAATCGCAATCCCCGGACTCACTCTGCGAGGCAAATCGAACAGATCGCCGCGAGTATCCAGGAGTTCGGCTTCCTCAATCCGATCCTGATCGACGAGACGAGCAAAATCCTCGCCGGCAACGGTCGGGCTGAGGCTGCCAAGAGACTGGGTCTCAAAGAGGTCCCGACGCTCCTCATCGGACACATGACGGCGGCTCAGAAACGAGCCTATGTCATCGCCGACAACAGGATCGCCGAGAAAGCCGGCTGGGATCGCTCCCTACTCTCGCTCGAGCTGGAAGAGCTTCAGACGCTGGGGTTCGAAGTCGAGCTGACGGGCTTCAGCACCGCAGAAATCGACCTGATACAGGACGACGTTTCAAAGACTGAAGCATCCGATCCTGACGACGTGACGCCGATCGCAAAGGCTCAGGCGGTTAGTCGAATGGGTGATGTTTGGTCTCTCGGGCGCCACCGGATTATTTGCGGGGACGCTCTCGATCGCGCGACCTACGACGTTTTGCTCGACGGCGAGCTCGCACAGATGGTTTTCACAGACCCGCCGTATAACGTGAAAATCCGCGGGCATGTCAGCAGCTCCAAGCGGATCGCACACCGCGAGTTCGCCATGGCATCCGGAGAGATGTCGCAGGCGGGCTTTGTTCGGTTTTTGGGGAGGGCCTTTCGGCTCCTGACCTCCTCCACTGCCGAGGGCTCAATCCATTTTATTTTCATAGATTGGCGCCACTTAGGCGAGATGCTCGAGGCCAGCCAGGGCGTCTACCACGAGCTCAAAAACATGTGCGTGTGGGTCAAAACCAATGCCGGCATGGGCAGCTTCTATCGCTCCCAGCACGAGCTGGTGCTCGTCTTCAAGAACGGCACGGCCGCTCACATCAATAACTTCGGGCTCGGTGACAAGGGCCGCTACCGGACCAACGTCTGGCAATACCCTGGCGTCAATGCCGTCGATCCCCGGCGTCGACGCGAGCTGGAGATGCACCCGACTACCAAGACGACGGCTTTGGTGGCAGACGCGATCCGTGACTGCTCCAGGCGGGATGGCCTCGTCCTCGATTCCTTCGGCGGCAGCGGGACCACCCTCCTGGCCGCCGAACGTACCGGTCGGCGAGCCCGGCTTATCGAGATCGACCCGATCTACGTCGACGTCGCCATCAGGCGCTGGCAAGACCGCACAGGCGGCCAAGCAACGCTGACCTCGACGGGACAGACATTTGAGAAGGTTTTCGAGCAGCGATGCACAGCCCTTGAGAAAGGGAGGGCGCGCTCATGACCAAGTCGGCAAAGAGGCCAAGCGGCAGGGTCGGCTACAAAAGCCCGCCCGTCGAAACTCGCTTCAAAAAGGGCCAATCCGGCAATCCGAAGGGGCGGCCAAAGGGCGCGAAAGGGTTCCTTACCGAACTTCGGGAGGAGTTGGACGAGACCATTCTCGTTCATGAGGGCAAAAACACCCGGCGGCTGACCAAACGCCGGGTGATCGCCAAACGACTGGTCGAAGGGGGCCTGAGGGGTGACCCAAAGGCAATCCACGCGATCGCGAGGGTGGATGAGCAAGCCCAGCACGCCCCTGATCCACGCGATCCCGTCACCACGTCAGCCGAGGACGACGCCATCCTTGAGCGTTTCCTAGCACGTGGATCGAGGAACCAGGCAGGCGGGAGGAAGAGCAATGTCAAATAGGCAAAAGACGGTTGATGCGATCCTGCGACGCGACTTTTTGAGTTTCGTCGCCAAGGTCCAGAGCGAATTGGACCCGAATGGAACCTTCATCGAGGCGCCACATATCCAGGCACTGACCTACGCACTAACTCGGGTCGCGCGGGGCGAACTAACACGCCTCATCGCCAACTTGCCACCACGCCATCTCAAGTCGATCTGCATGTCGGTGGCGCTGCCTGCGTGGATCCTTGGACACGATCCGAGCCTGAGGATGATCTGTGTCAGCTACGGCGATGAGCTTTCCAAAAAGCATGCACGTGATTTCCGACAGGTCATTGGCTCTCGCTGGTACCAGCGGATCTTTCCGAGGACCCGCGTCAATCCGCGCAAGAACACGGAAACGGAGGTAACCACCACCGCCAACGGCTTCCGCTACGCGACCTCTATCGGCGGAGCTCTGACCGGTCGTGGCGCCGATCTGATCATCATCGACGACCCAATCAAGGCGGGAGAGGTTGGGTCTGACCTGGAGCGGAACAGAACCAACGAGTGGTTCAGTTCTACTCTTTTCAGTCGCCTCGATAACAAGAAGACCGGTGCCATCCTCGTGGGGATGCAACGCCTGCATGAACATGATCTGACCGGGTATCTCCTCGAGCGGGGTGGTTTCGACCACTTGATGATACCGGCGATCGCAACTGAAACCTGCTCGATCCCCACCGGCCCCGATACCATCTTTAACAGGCAGCCGGGCGATGTTCTGTGCGAAGAGCGTGAGAGCCGGGAAACTCTAAAAGAGATCAGGCGCAATCTCGGAAGCCACCTATTTGCCGCTCAGTACCAACAGAAGCCAGTTCCAGCTGAGGGGAACTTCTTCAAAGTCTCGTCACTGAAGACCTACGACCGGCCACCGGCCCCGAATGAGATTGTGCAGATCGTTCAGAGTTGGGATCCGGCGATGACCGAGAACAGCACGTCGGATTATTCTGTTTGTACGACATGGGCCATCTGCAACAAGGGTAACAAGCACCTGCTCAACGTCCTCAGAGGCCGATGGGAGTACCCTGCTCTCTGCGCTCAAGTTCTTGCTGCTGCGCAGGAGTATCGGCCGCACGAAATCATCATCGAAGATGTCGGCTGCGGGAAGAACCTGCTTCAAACCGTTCGGCAGCATCCGCACTTCAACTTCGTCGCCTTCAAACCAGAAGGCGACAAGAAGATGCGCGCCATCCAGCAGACCGTGGCCTTCGAGAGTGGCCGGGTGTTGTTCCCGAAAGAAGCGCCGTGGTTAGCCGATCTGAAGCACGAACTCTTGGCTTTTCCAAGCGGCCGACATGACGATCAGGTCGACAGCGTCGTGCAGTTCCTTGCCTGGAGCGCCAAACACTATGACAGCGTCGCGCTGAACGTGGTGATTCCGGACATGCGGCAGGTTTCAAGGTGGGATCCGATGCGGTAGTGCCTAGCCAAAACTCCCGCATCCGATCCTGCAAGCATTACGAGTCACGAGCTCAGTAGATTTGTCGTGTTTCCTACTAAGAATGCTCCCGCACTTGATCGCAGCGTGCAACCGGCTTCTCTTAGCGGGAAGCAGACATTTCCAACGTCCCGCGAATCCTCGCTAGATCACCAGCGGATGGCGGACGTGCCAGTGCCGCGCAATGTCGATGCGGCGGCATATCCAAACCCGATCATGCGCCTGTACATGATCCAGGAAGCGGGCGAGCGCGGCGATACGGCCGGGCCGACCCGCAAGACGGCAATGAAGTCCGACCGACATCATCCGCGGCGTCACCTCGCCTTCGGCATAGAGAACGTCAAAGGTATCCCGCAGGTAGGCGAAAAACTGGTCGCCCGAGTTGAAGCCTTGAGATGTCGCGAAGCGCATGTCGTTGGCGTCAAGGGTGTATGGGATGACGAGATGAGGCCGGCCTCCAACTTGCTCCCAATAGGGAAGATCGTCGGCGTAGGAATCCGAATCGTAGAGAATGCCCCCTTCTTCGATGACTAGGCGGCGGGTATTCGGGCTCATGCGGCCGGTGTACCAGCCGAGCGGCCGGCTCCCAGCCACTCGCTCGATGGTCGCGACGGCGCGACGCATGTGCTCCCGCTCGACGTCCTCGGGAACATGCTGATAGTCGATCCAACGCCAGCCATGGCTCGCGATCTCATGGCCGCCCTCGACCATCGCAGCGACAGCATCCGGGTGGCGCTCGAGCGCCATGGCGACGCCGAATACCGTGACTGGCACGTGCCGGCGCTCAAACAGGTCGAGTAGTCGCCAGACGCCGACGCGACTTCCGTACTCGTAGATCGACTCCATGTTCATGTGCCGCGCGCCAGGGATCGGCTGCGCTCCGACGATCTCGGAGAGGAATGCCTCCGACGCGGGATCGCCATGTAGGATAGAGTTCTCCCCGCCCTCCTCGTAGTTGAGCACGATCTGAAGGGCGAGCCGCGCGTCACCCGGCCATGCCGCATGCGGCGGGCGACGACCGTAGCCGATCATGTCTCGCGGATACGTCACGCCGTCACCATTTCAGCATCGATAGCAAGCCGCCTTTCCTCGACGGCGTGACAGGCAACTCTGATGCCGCCCTCCGTCACCATCAGCTCGGGGCGCTCCCGTCGACAACGGTCGTTCGAAAAGGCACATCGCGGATGAAAGGCGCATCCCGGCGGCGGCGCGAGCGGGCTTGGCACTTCTCCACCCATCGGCTTGCGGTCCCGATTGGGCGATTCCAGATCCGGGATCGTCTCGAGAAGCAGCCGCGTATAGGGATGCCGCGGTCGGGCGAAGAGCGAACCGCACGACCCCTCCTCGACGATGCGGCCGAGATACATCACGGCCACCGCGTCCGACATGTGCCGGACGACCGCGAGATCGTGGCTGATGAAGAGATAAGTCAGGTCGAATTCCGCCTGGAGATCGCGCATCAGGTTGAGGATCTGCGCCTGCACCGACACGTCGAGCGCCGAGGTCGGCTCGTCGCAGACCAGGAACGAGGCCTCGGTCGCAAGCGCCCGGGCGATGGAGATCCGCTGTCGCTGGCCGCCGGAGAATTCGTGCGGGTAGCGCTCGCCGTCCGAAGGCGAAAGGCCGACGACGCGAAGAAGCTCGTCGATGCGACGGTCAGTTTCGGCGCCCGGCTCCCGCAGGTCGAGTGTCCGCAGCGGCTCGGCGACGATGCTGCGGACCCGCCAACGAGGATTCAGGCTGGCGAAAGGATCCTGAAAGATCATCTGCAAACGCAGCCCCGGATCGGCAAAGCGCACCGTCCCCGCTGTCGGTCGATAGAGCCCGACAACCAAGCGGGCCACCGTCGACTTGCCGCAGCCCGACTCCCCGACCAGGCTCAAGGTACGCCCGCGCGGAATGGCGAAGCTGACGCCATCGACCGCCCGCAGCACCTGTCGCGGCCGGCCTTCGAGCACCCGGTTGAGCCACGGCGGCGAAACGTCGAACCAGCGCTTGAGGTCGGTGACCTCCACCAAGGCTGCCTCATGCATCGACGCCTCCCTGATGCAGCCAGCACGCCGCCTGGGAGGCATGCACCGGTGCCAGATCAGGCCGCTCCCGACGGCATCGCGGGCCAGCATGGGGGCACCGGGCATGAAAGGCACACCCCGGCGGCATTGCATCGAGGCGTGGCATCGATCCCTCGATCTGCGCCAGTCGAGCCGACCGGCCCCGAAGGCTTGGGATCGAAGCCATCAGGCCGATCGTGTAGGGATGCTGCGGCGACCGGATGATGTCGTCGACAGGACCGATCTCGACGATCCGACCCGCGTACATCACGGCAACCCGATCGGAGGTCTCGGCGATCACGCCCATGTCATGGGTGATCAGCATCACCGACGCGCCCTTCTCCCGACAGATTCGCTTCAGAAGGGCGGTGATCTGCGCCTGGATGGAGACGTCGAGAGCGGTCGTCGGTTCGTCCGCCACCACCATGCGCGGGCCGGCGGCGAGCGCGAGCGCGATCACGACACGCTGACGCATGCCGCCGGAGAATTGATGAGGGTAGTGATCGAAACGCTCGGACGGAGAGGATATCCCCACGTCGCTCAGAAGCTCGATGGCGCGCGCGCGGGCATCGGCGGGCGACATCGGCAGATGGACGCGAATGGTCTCGACAAGCTGGTCGCCGACGGAAAAGAGCGGATTGAGACTGGTCAGCGGGTCCTGGAAGACGGCACTGATCTCCTTGCCCCGCACGCGGCGGAGTTCCCGCGCGGGCAGGTCGTCGATCCGCCTTCCGGCCAGACGGATCTCGCCGGCCGCGATCCGCCCCGGCGGTTCCAGCAGGCCGATCACGGCCGTACCCGTCAGCGACTTCCCGGCGCCCGACTCGCCGACGACGCCAAGGATCTCGCCTTCGGCAATGTCGAACGACACGTCGTCCACCGCCCGCAATGTCCCCCGCCGGGTCGGGAACTCGACCCGCAGGTTCCGGACCTCCAGGACGGCGGCCGTCATGAACCGGCCGCCATACGCGGATAGCTCGACGAGAAGATGCGCTCGACCGGCGGATGCTTCCAGGTGCGCTCGGGATAGAGGGAGACCAGCCGGTCGAACTGCGATTGCGCCCGACGATGCAGCGCGTACAGATCGACGCCGGGGATCTTCCCATCCTCCATCGCGAAGCGGCCGGCGACCACGACGGTTCGGAAGTCCCGTCCCGATCCACCGACCATCATCGTCTGGATCGGATCGATCACCTGGCCCGCCCGGTCGTGACCGAGGTCGAAAACGGTGATGTCGGCTTGAGCGCCCGGCACGAGGCGTCCGAGATCGGGCCGCCCCAGGGCATCGGCGCCACCGATCGTGGCCGCGTCGTAGTAGTGCTCAGAACGAACGGCGCCGGGCCCGCGATCGACGACACGGCAAAGCATCATGCCCACCTGCATGTTCATCACCATGTCGGGTGGCCAGGTGTCCGTGCCGAGCCCGAGGCGAAGTCCCTTCTCGCGATACCGGGCGAAAGACTCGATCACGCTGCCATGGCGTGCCGAGACCAAGGGGCAATGGACGATGGTGGCGCCCGCATCGCGGATGATGTCTAGGTCCTGCCCCG
Source organism: uncultured Rhizobium sp. (assembly GCA_964655235.1). Taxonomy (GTDB): domain Bacteria; phylum Pseudomonadota; class Alphaproteobacteria; order SHVZ01; family SHVZ01; genus SHVZ01. The sequence continues at coordinate 16,199 of CAZZLX010000007.1, read as the reverse complement.
GGCGTGCAATCCGGCTAGAGCCGGAGACATAGGTCCCGTGCGGCAGCAGGGTGCGATCGGTGAGAAAGCCGAGGCTCTTGAGCCATTCAGGTGGACTCATGCCGTGGCGAGCGACGACCGCGTCGTATTCAACCTTCGACTGGCAGCAATGCAGCCGGATGGGGACGTCGAGGGACTTCGCCGCTGCAGCCGAGCGCTTCAGCAGCTCCGGCGTGCAGGTCTCGATCCGATCCGGTGCGAGCATGGTGCGAACGAGACCGCCGGCGCGCCCCTCGAATGTCCGGCAGAAGCGTTCGGCCTCGGCGAGCTCGCGCAGCCCCCTTTCCTCGTCAAAGAAGGCGTCGAGGCGGCCGTCATCGTGAATGAAGCTGTTGCCGGTCCGGTAGGCCGGCCCGAGATAGACCCTGAGGCCCAGCTCAGCCGCCGCATCGGATGCGGATGAGAACTCGCCCCAGGTCTCGCCCCACTCGCGGTAGAACAGCGAGGCGATCGGCAAGGCCGTGGTGATGCCGTTCCGGATGAGCTGGACGAAGGCGTAGCGCTTCTGGAACGCCAGTTCCTCCTCCGAGTACATCTCGTAGGGTCCGCGATCCATGTAGGTCTTCGGCCAGACCCGGCCCTTCTCCCAGGGCGGCTGATTGTCGTAGCCGAGGATCGTCGTATCGAGGTCGGACAGAGCGTCCAGGTCGACGAAGCCCGGACCGATCAGCGCCTGGCCGTAGTCGATCCGGCGGGCGACCTCACCCGGATAGCCATGGCCGACGAAGGTTATGCTGTCGCCGTCGAACACGACCTCGCCCCGCTCCAGCAGGCGATGCCCGCCATCGGCATGGCCGACGACCCAGCGCGCCGTGAGAAGGACAGGCCCCTTCACGGTCACGGCGCGGTCCGCACCGACTTGCCGTCGCGGGCGACGATCTTGCCCCGCTTCACCACCAGTTGGCGCGGCTTCCGGCTGACGATGGCGTCGGCGACGCTCTCGCCCGCCACCAGCACGAAGTCGCCCTTGTCGCCGACATCGAGCCCGTAGCCCTTCAACCCCATCACCTTGGCGCCGCCGTTCGTACAGACGTCGAGGGCGATCTCCACCTCGTCGTCGCGGCGCAGGTTGAAGCGCATGCCGAGGAACATTGCGCGCTCCAGCATGTCCGCGTCGCCGTAAGGCCCCCAAGTGTCCCGGATGCCGTCGGAGCCAGCGCAGACCGTGACGCCGGCGGCGCGGAGCTTCCTCAAGGGGGGTACCGGGCGCGATCCAGGCGCCGTGGTCATGATGTGGATCCCCGCCTCCCGCAGCCCCTCGATCAGCCGATCGACATAGGCCTCATCCGCCATGCCGAGGCAGAAGGCGTGGCTCGCCACCACCTTCCCCTGCATCCCGAGCGCCTTGGTGCGCTCGATCATCAGCTCGAGCGAGAAGGCACCGAGCTCGCCCGGCTCGTGCAAGTGGACATCGACGCCGCGCCCATAGCGGTCGGCGAGCCCGAAGATCGCGTCGAGATGACCCTTGGGATCACGGTCGATCGACGACGGGTCGATGCCACCGACGTTTTCGACGCCGAGCTTCAGCGCCTCTTCCATGAGCTCAAGCGTTCCTGGCCGGACCAGCATGCCGCTCTGCGGGAAGGCGACCAGATCCATGTCGACCAGATCGCGGTACGCATCCCGGGTCTTCAGCACGCCTTCCACGCCAGCGAGCTTGCTCTCGGTATCGACATCGACATGGGTGCGGATATGGGTCGAACCGAAGGCGGAGGACTGAACGACCTGACGCGCGGACTGGCGCGCCGGATCGATGCCGAGCACGCTCTTCTGCCGCCGCTCATTGTCGATCTTATCAATCAGGCGCGGGCCGACCTCGTTCCGGTACCAGGGCATCCCGAGCAGCGTCTTGTCGAGATGCGCATGGGCCTCGACCAGCCCTGGCAGCAGGATGGCGCCGGCCCCGTCGACGGTCTCGATGCCCGATGCCGTTATCGCCGGCCCGATGCCGGCAACGGCTCCCGACTTCACCAGAAGGTTTGCTGCGGCACCGCCACGCGGTCGGACGTTTGTGACCAGAAGGTCGCCTGACATGAAGGGCTCCTGTTGCGAAGATCAGCGAAGCTTGGGGTTGAATGCATCGCGAAGCCAATCCCCCAGGAGATTGACCGAAAGGACGATGAGACCAAGCTGAGCGGCCGGGAAGATCACCACCCACCAGAGCCCGGAGAACAGATACTGGTTGCCGATGCGGATGAGTGTGCCCAATGACGGCTCGTTGGGCGGCATGCCGACGCCGAGGAAGCTCAGCGTCGCCTCGACGAGGATGGCGAGGCCGAGGTTGAGCGTGGCAGTCACCAGCACAGGCGTCAGTGTATTCGGCAGGATATGGGTCAGCACGATCCTGATCGGCTTGACGCCGATCAGGCGGGCAGCCTGCACATACTCCTTCTGCCTCTCGACCAGCGTCGAGGCGCGCACGGTCCGGGCATACTGGACCCACGCCGTCATCGAGATCGCGAGCACCAGGACGACTGCCGAGAGGCTCTCGCGAAGGCCGGGCGGTATGACCTGGCGGAAGACGGCGCTGACGAGGATGGCCACCAGGATCGTCGGGATGCTGAGAAGCGTGTCGCCGATACGCATCAGCAGGTTGTCGAGCCGGCCGCCGAAATAGCCGGCCACCAGCCCGAGAAAAACGCCGATGGACATCGAGACGCTGACCGAGGCGACGCCGATGAGGAGTGAGACGCGCGACCCGTAGAGGATCGCCGACAGCAAGTCGCGCCCCTGAACGTCCGTGCCGAGCACATGGCGCAGGCTCCCGTCGCCGATCCAGAAGGGCGGCAGCTCCGCGTTGTCCAGGTCGAGCTGTGCCAGATCGTAGGGATTCTGGGTCGCGATCAGCGGTGCCAAGGCCGCAGAGAGGCAAAGCAGGATCAGGATGACGAGAGCGACGACCGCCGGCGGGCTGCGCTTCAGGCTCCACCAGAGATCGTTGTCGAAAATGCGGGCGGCAAGGGTGCTAGACGCCATGAACGCCTCCCCTCGCCTCGGCGCCACGGAGCCGCGGGTCCACCGCGCCGTAGAGAAGGTCGACGGCGGTGTTGAGGGTGACAAAGATGAAGGAAACGATCACCAGGTAGGCCGCCATCACCGGGATGTCGACGAAGGTCACCGCCTGCATGAAGAGGAGGCCCATCCCTGGCCACTGGAACACCGTCTCAGTGATCAGGGCGAAGGCGATGAGGTTGCCGATCTGGACGCCGGTGACGGTGATGACGGGCATCAGGCAATTCCGGAGCGCATGCCGGAAGTAGACGAGATGGCCCGGGAGACCTCGCGCGCGGGCGAACTTGACGAAATCGGTGCGCAGGATCTCGAGCATCTCGGCACGGACGAGCCGCATCACCAGCGTGATCTGGAAAAGCGAGAGCGTAATCGCCGGAAGAACGATCGCCGCACGCCCCGTCGGCGTCAGAAATCCGGTCGTCCACCCGCCCAGCGACACGACGTCTCCTCGGCCGAATGCCGGCAGCAGCCGAAGCTGAACGGCGAAGACGAGGATGAGCAGGATGCCGACGGCGAAGCTCGGCAGCGAGACGCCGAAGATTGAGACGAGCTGAAGGGCCTGTGACAGGGGCGAGTTCCGGCGGATAGCCGTGTAAACGCCCAACGGGACGCCGACCAGGAGCGACAGGACCGTCGCCATCAGCACAAGCTCCAGCGTCGCCGGAAATCGCTCGGCGATCAGGACGAAGACGTCCTGCTGGTTGCGATAGGAGATGCCGAAGTCGCCGGTCACGGCGTTGGCAACGAAGTGCACGAACTGCATGGCGAAAGACGAGTCGAGGCCGAGGCGGGCACGGAGGGCGTCGCGCTGAGCTTGCGTCGCCTGCTCGTTCAGCATCATTTCCACCGGATCGCCGACAAAGCGGAAGATCAGGAAAGCCATGAAGCCAACCGTCAGCATGACAGCGGCGGCATTGAACAGGCGCTTGAGAAGGAAGACCAGCATTGCCCGGCTCCGAAGGGAGCCGCCCGGCGAGCTTCCCCCGCCGGGCGGCCAAGCCTCACTTCATCTTCGTGTACCAGTGACGGGGCTTGTTGTCGGAAAGCTGGACGATCTCGGCGACGTCCTTGCGCGCCGCCCAGACCATCGGCTGCTGATGGAGCGGCAGGAACAGGATGTCGTCGTGGGCGATCTTCAGCGCCTGGGCCATGAGCGCCACCCGCTTCTTGGTGTCGAGCTCGCTCGCCGAGTCATCGGTGAGCTTGTCGATCCGCGGATCGCCCCAATTGCCCCAGTTGAAGACGCCCGCCGTGCCCGACTTGCTGTGCAGGACCTGCACCAGGATGCTGTAGGCATCGATCATCGGCTCGTTGGCCCAGCCGAGCGTTGTGATGTCGAATTCGCCCTTGACGCGCTTCGGCGTGATGACACTGCGCGGCCCGATGTTGATCGTGGGCTTGAGCCCGATGCGCGACCACATGGACGCTGCCGCCTGGCAGATCTCCTCCTCGTTGACGTAGGCATCGTTCGAGCAGAGGAGGTGGAACGAGAAGCCGTTGGGATACCCTGCGTCGGCGAGGAGCTTCTTAGCACCGTCGGGATCGAAGGCGAGGCGCGGCTCCTGGTCGGGCATGTAGCCCGGAATGGCCGGTGCGACCAGCGCTCCCGTATTGCGCGAGAGGCCCCGCATGGCACGGCGCTGCATCTGCTCGATGCTGATCGCCTGGTACATGGCCTGACGGACCCGCTTGTCCTTGAGCGGGTTCTTGTCCTTAACGTCAGACTCGAACAGCTTGTCGTGCAAGTTGAGAGCGAAGAAGACGGTACGGAGCTCCGAGCTCTGCAGCACCTTGACCTCGGATGACGACTCAAGCCGCGGCAGATCCTGGAGCGGCGCCAAGTTGGTGAAATTGACCTCGCCCGACAGCAGTGCTGCGACCCGGGTCGGCGCCGCCGTGATCGGCGTGAACTCGATCCGTGTTAGATTATGCTTCGGCTTGTCCCACCAATCCGGGTTGACCAAGAAGATCGTCTTGGCATCGGGCTGGCGTGACTGGACCTTGAAGGGCCCGGTGCCGTTGGCGTTGTGCGTCGCATGGCCTTCGACGCCCTTGCCGGAGTCGGTCGGAAGCTCGCTGTTGTTCTCAACGAGCCAGCGCTTGCTGAAGATGTAGATGTTGGTGAGATCGTTCAGCAGCAGCGGATAGGTGGCGTTGACCACGAGGTCGACGGTGAGATCGTCAACCTTCTTCGAGCTCTTGTAGGCCGGCAGATTGCCTTTCAGTGGCGAGTTGTCGTGGCTGACGCGGGCCAGAGAGGCAAGCACGTCGTCGGCGGTGAACGCGTAGCCGTTGTGGAACTTCACGCCCTTCCGGAGCTTGAATCGCCAGGTCAGGCCGTCAGGCTGGATTTCCCATGACTCTGCCAAGGCCGGTTCGATCTTGAGATTGGCATCGTAGCGGACCAAACCTTCATAGACGTGGTTCAGCACCGCGAGCGTGAAGGTCTCGCCGAACGAGTAGGGATCGAGCGACGCGATGTCGCGGTGGGCTCCCCATTTCAAGGTTTGGGCCGAAGCCGGAACGGTCCATGCCAAGGCCGCAACGGCCAATACGGATACAAGGCGTGCGCTCATCTCCTCACCTCCCACGGTTCAAGATGCAACGAAGAAACTTGCGAGCGCCGGATCGACGCCCGTGATCTTGCCGGCCGGCAACGCAGCGAATGCGCCACGGCGCGCCTTCGGCACGCCGAGCCGAGCAAGGGCCTCCGCCTGCAGCACGGCGGCGGCGAATGAATCGACTAGCGGGACCGGCACTCGCGGCTGCAGCCGCGCGGCGGCACCGACGAGTGTCGCTCCGCCGATGATCACGACATCGGCTTTCAGCCGCTCTACGGCTTCACCGACCGCGGCCTCCACACCTTCCAGCGGGTCAGCGCCGCCGACCCCGGCCTGCAGGACACCGGCGCAGCGCTCGTTCAGGCCATAGCCACGCAGCAGCTCGTGTATCATCGTGGGCCAGCGCTCGCCGGCCGTGACGACCGAGATCCGCGAGCCGAGCTGCAAGGCCGTCACGATCGATGCTTCGACCATGCCGACAACGGGGAAGTCGAAGACCTCCCGCGCCGCGAACAGGCTTGGTTCCCCGAAGCAGGCGACTATGCAGGCGTCGAAAGGCGCCTCGGGTGCCGCGCGAACCGCCTTGGCGATGGCGCAAAGGATGGCGTGCCCGGCAACCGCCGCTTCCGCCCGGGTGCGGATGTAGGCAGGCCCGAAATCGGGGGTGGCGGGCGTGATTGACGCGCGTCCGGCGGTCAGCTCTTCGGCCGCCGCGGCCAGTCTGAGTGTGATGTCCGAAGAGACGTTTCCATTGACGAGCAGTAGGCGCGGTCGAGCTTTCGCTGCAGCCGTGTCGTACACAGGAATTGCATGCAATCCGTCGACCTGCACTCGCCTACCTATTTGTTATGTTTGGTATTTTTACTCTGAGCGTCTTTGCAAAAGCCACTTCTGTACACATTTTGGAGAGAAATCGTATTCTATCAGACACCTATTTGTATACGATTTTTTGAGTAAGATGAGCCAAGGATGGCGCTCTAGACCTCCGTCGGGGCCGGCGTCCGAGGAGGAGCCCATTTGGCGACAGCGATCAAAGCCGACCATGCCGACACGTCGCGAAGCGGGGTGATCTACGGCGCGCTGAGACAGGCGATCGCCGATCACGCGTTGCTGCCGGGCGACAAGCTGCCCGAGGACGTGATCGGCGAGCGGTTCGGTGCAAGCCGAACCCTCGTCAGGGAGGCACTTATGCGCCTCAAGAGCGAAGGCTTGGTCGACATGCAGCCGAACAGAGGAGCCGCTGTCGCCAAACCAAGCCTGGACGAGGCTCGGGACATATTCGCGACACGCAGCTGCCTCGAGCGCGAAGTCATGACGACCCTCGCCGCGTCAATAACGCCCGAGCAGCTGGCATTGCTGGATGCGCATGTGGCGAAGGAGCAGGAGGCGGACGGCAAGGACGACCTCGACTCAATTCGCTTCGCCGGCGAGTTTCATGTCCTTCTGGCCGAGATGAGCGGCAATCGCGTGGTCGTCCGCTACATCGACGAACTCGTCTCTCGATGCGCCTTGATCATCGCGCTTTACGGACAACCTCATTCGTCTGACTGCGCCGTCAGTGAGCACCGCGCGATCATTGACGCGCTCCGCAAGCAGAAAGGCACGGAAGCATCCTCTCTCATGGTGAAGCACCTCGGGGCCGTCGAGAACCGTGCGCTCCTAGCGCAGCCGAGCAGACGACCGGACATTCGCGACATCCTCGGCCGCTACGCCCAGAGGCGAGCGCGAGCTGAAGGTGCGGACCGCGCTAGCGCGGGACCAGGTCGCCGAGGTGGCAAGGGGCGACCGTCATAAGGCGCGAGGCAGGCGCGCAGTCCAGGTCAAGTCCGCTCCTAGCCAGGAGCAGACGAAATGTAGAGGTGGCACGGAAATGACCGGGCGAGTCAAAGGTCCCAACCCAGCCGATGAGATTCTGCTAGGCGGCGGCTGACTTCCCATGGCTTAAGTACCGCCACGCAGCCCATGGCGCCAGAGCCGGCGATGATCTAGGCTTCGCGCCTGACTCTCAAAGTCGGGCTTGGCGCGGCGCGCAAAGCCCATTGCGGATCGGATATCGCCCAACGCCGTCGTCCAGCCCGACCTGAACCCTCTCGAGGCACTGCCGTGCCCCCGAGTCCCGACATGGAGAAACGGACAATGCCCAAGAACTTCCCGGTGCACGGCAATGTGCCGGCGATTGTCACCCCGTTCGACGCCGCGGGCGAGATCCGCTACGGCGACTTCGCGCAGCTCGTGCGCTGGCACCTGGGCAACGGTGTCGACGGCATCTGCGTTGCCGGCGACAACGGCGAAAGCTGGACGCTGAGCCTCGACGAGCGCCGGCGTCTGGCCGAGACGGCGGTTCAGATCGCCGCCAAGAAAGTTCCGGTCGTCATGGGCGCCAGCGGAATCTCCGCGAAGCAGTCGATCGCCTACGCCGAGGTCGCCGCGGCCGCCGGCGTGGATGCGCTGATGATCGGGCCGCAGGCCTACGTCATGAAGGCGACCACCAAGGAACTCGTGCAGCGGATGCAGACGATCCACCGCGCGGTTCCGCTGCCGATCGTCCTGTACAACTCGCCCCGACGCACCAACATCAGCCTGACGATCGATGCGATGCGTGCGATCACCGAGGCGGTGAACGTCATCGGGCTGAAGGAAGCCTCGCGCGAGTTCTTCTATGTCAGCCATGTCATCCATCATTTCGCCGACAAGCTGGCGGTGCTGATCGGCCCAGCTCCCTTCATCATCCCCGGCATCCAGCTCGGTGCCGCCGGGTTCATCTCGAGCGGTCCTGAGCTGTTCGACGGCGTAGCCTCCAAGCTCATGGGCATCGCCGGCAAGCCGCTGACGCCGGAGCTGCGCACGCTGCATTACCGCCTTACCCGCATCTACGAGACGCTGATGTCGCTCGGCACCTGGCCGGCGGCCCTGAAGGCCGGGCATGCCCTGATCGGCCAGCCGGGCGGCGTCCCGCGCGATCCCGTCCTGCCGCTCGGCGAGGCCGACATCGCCACGCTGTCGGCGGTTATGACGGAGGTCGGGATCGCCCATTCCGGCAAGCGCGCCGCCGCAGCCGAGTAGCCTCGCCGCGGCGATCGGCCGGCACGTCGCGCAGCTCAAAGACTCGATGGTTCGGCGGCAAGCGCGGCGACGCCGACCGGTGCGAGCGGCGGCCGCGGGCGAGGCAACGCGACGTCGGCGACGTCGTTTCCGGTTTCGGCGGCGATGAGGCCGGCCAGCGTCGGAAGGCAGTTGCGCCCCTGGCAACGGCCCATCGACATCCGGGTGACGGCCTTCAGGCTGTTGGCCTCGGTCACGCCGGACCGCACCCAGCGTCTGGCCTCTGCCAGCGTCACTTCCTCGCAACGGCAGACAACGGTGTCGTCGCGCGCCAGAGACAGCAGCGGCGCGGGCTGACGATAGATCTCCTCGATCGCGGTTCGGAAAGCCATCAGCCGGGCGAGACGGCGTTGCAGCCGGCGGCGATGTGCGGCGGCCTCGGCGCCTCTCGCCGCGCCGACCCTGATAGCGGCTGCCAGGCCGGCCAGCTCGCCCTCGATCAGCGCCTTCTCGACGCCAGCCGCTCCCGCGCATTCGCCGGCCGCGAAGATTCCGGCAAGGCTGGTCTCTAGATCGGCGTTCCGGACCGGAATCCAGCCGCCCTTGGCCGCATCGTGCACATGCTCGCAGCCGATGGAGCGCGTGATCTCGCTCGACGGAACCAGACCGAAGCCCACCGCCACCGTGTCGACGGCGAGTGTCCGGGCGCGGGCCATGTCGGGTGTCCCGTCGTCGGCGAGGAACGCGACCGTGGCGGCCTCGACACGGGTGCCGCCCATAGCTTCGATGACGACGTGACGGCTGCGGAACGGTACGCGGCGGTGGGCGAGGATGGCGCGGTAGGCGATGCCGCGCGCGAGGATTCCGGGCTCCAGCAGAAGACGCGGGATCGCCGCCGCCGGCGGGAGGTTGCGCGAGGTTTCCAGCACCTCCGCCACCTCGGCCCCGCATCGTACCAGATTGACGGCCGCCAGCAGTGTCAGCGGGCCGTTGCCGCTCACCAGGATGCGCCGTCCGGGGAGCACGCGCTGGCTCTTGAGCAGGTTCTGCACAGCGCCCGCACCCATGACGCCGGGAAGCGTCCAGCCCGGGAAGGGAACCGGCCGTTCGGTCGCACCGGCGGCGACGACGGTGGCGCCGGGCGTGATCCTGGCGATCCGATCTTCGTGCGCGAACGCCGCCACGCCGCCGTCGAAGAAACCGTAGAAAACGGCTCCCGGAAAGAAAGCGACGCCCGGATGACGGACGGCGGCCAACAGGCCGACGCCGCGCGTCGCCTCGTCGAACAGGTCTCCGCGCACGGTGCGCAGCGCTTCGCTCGCCGGATGACGATAATACTGCCCTCCCGGCTGGCCGTTGCTGTCGATCAGGACGACACGCGCCCCATAGGCGGCGGCCGTGCGCGTGGCGGCGAGGCCGGCCGGGCCGGCACCGATGACCAGAATCTCGCCGGCGCTCACGCCAGCCTCGTCGGTCCGAATCCGGCCTGCGTCTCGACGCGCATGCCGTCGGCGACCGGCGTCATGCAGGCGCGCCGGTTCGCCCGTCCGTCGATCACTAGCGCGCAATCCCAGCACGCGCCCATGCCGCAGTAATAGCCTCGCGCTTCGCCGCGCCCGGGACTGGTTCGCGCGGCGATACGGCCGATCGCCAGGAGGACGCCGGCGACGGTCTCGCCCTCGAAAGCGACGACGGGTTTGCCATCGACGGTGAGCGCGATGCGGCGACCACGCTCGGCCGGCTTGCCCAGGCGAAAATCGTCTTTCATGCCGCGAACCGTCCGGGGCCGTGGTCGCGAAGGAGATCGGGCATCGACCGTCCCATCACGGCGTCGGCGACCGACCGACCGACATAGGGGCCGATGGAGAAGCCCGCATTGGTCGAGAACGCGAAGTAGAGGCCGTCGCGGCCGGGCATCGGGCCGACCGTCGGCCTGTTGTCGCGGGCGATCGCGGTGAAGCCGACCCAGGAGCGCAGCAAAACGGCATCGCCGAGTTGCGGCACCACCGAGCACTGGAAGCGGACGTTCGCCTGGAGCTGGTCGAGGTCCAGTTCCTTCCGGCCCGTGTCCTTGTCGCCCCGCCCCTGAAAGCCGCCGCCCATAATGCAGGAGCCGTTGGGAAACTGCTTCAGGGTGAACCGGCCAGCGGTGTGGGTGACCACGAGGCCGCCCATGAACTGCCCGATGCGCTCGGTAACGCTGAGCGTGTTGACGTGCAGCAGCACCGGAATCTCGATGCCGAACATCGCCGCCGCGCGATCGGTCCATGCGCCGGTCGCGATCACGACGTTGCGGCAGACGACCGGACCGGCGGTGGTGGCGAGCTCGTAGCCTCCACCCTTCTCGCGCTGACCGGTGAGCCCGGCAACGGCGACGGATCCTCCGGCGGCGCGTATCGCCCGGATCAGGGCCTGCCCGGTCAGCAACGGGCTGGCGAAGCTGTCGTCGGCGCAGAACGTCGCCGCGGTCACCGACGGGGAAAGCCAGGGCGCCCGATCCCTGAGGGCGTTGCTCTCGAGCCATTCGAGGCGGACACCCTGGGCTTCCTGTTCGGCCGCGCTGCGGCGGAGCGCGGCCACGTCGTCGGCCGACTGAGCGACACGCAGACCGCCCTTGTTGACGAAACCGACATCGTCGTCGAGCTCGCTCGCCAGCTCGCGCCACGAGAGGAGCCCCTGCCGGTAGGCGGGAAGGAGGCTCGTGGCCTTGTTCTGAAGCGCGCAGGTGCCGGCATTGACGGCAGAGCCCTCGCGCCACGGCTCGGCCTTGTCGATCACCACCACCTCGCGGCCGGCCCGGGCGAGCCGAAGCGCCGCGGCCAGCCCGACGATGCCGGCCCCGACCACCACCGTCTCGACGGTCGTTGGCAGCGACCCGGCGATCCCGGCCTCTGCGCTCATCGCCCGGAGAGGAAGCGGCTCAAGAACGCCTGCAGGCGCGGATTCTGCGGCCGGACGAGCAGTTCCTCCGGCGTTCCTTCCTGGCCGATGGCTCCGCCGTCCATGAAGCAGACGGTGTCGGCTACATCGCGGGCGAATGCCATCTCGTGAGTCACCACCACCATGGTCGTCCCATCGACGGCAAGCTGCTTGATCACGTTGAGCACCTCGCCCACCAGCTCCGGGTCTAGCGCCGAGGTCACCTCGTCGAACAGCATGACGTTCGGCCGCATCGCGAGCGCGCGCGCGATCGCCACGCGCTGCGCTTGGCCGCCGGAAAGCTGGGAGGGATAGACGTCGGCCTTCTCCGACAGGCCGACCTTGCCGAGGAGGTCGAGCGCGAACTCGCGGGCTTCTGCCGGCGGCGTCCCCTTCACCACGACGGGCCCTTCGATCACGTTCTCAATCGCCGTCTTGTGGGGAAACAGATTGAACTGCTGGAAGACCATGCCGACACGCGAGCGGTACTTGGCGAGCATGCGGCCGGGCGGCATGCGGTGGCCGGGACCGAAACGCATGACATCGTCACCGACCTCGATCGACCCGCTCGATGGGTCCTCCAGCAGGTTGATGCAGCGAAGCAGGGTCGACTTCCCGCATCCCGACGGCCCAATGACGAAGTATTTTCCGCCCTTCGGTACCTGAAGCGTCACGCCTTTGACCGCGTGGAAGTCGCCGTAGTGCTTGTGCAGGTCGGTGATGCGGATCATCGGCTTGGCGTCGGTCATCTGGCTCGCCCCTCAACGATCGATGCGGGCTTCGAGCCGGCGTGCGAGCCGGGTCAGCGGGTACAGCAGCACGAAGTAGAGGAGCGCGGCGAAGCTGTAGACCTCGAGCGGCCGGTAGGTGCTCGAGGTGATCTGGGAACTCACATACATTATGTCGGGCACCGCGACGACGTAGAGCAGCGAGGTGTTCTTGAGCTGGAGCACCGACTGGTTGACGAACGGCGGCACCATCCGCCGCGTCGCCTGAGGAAGGATGATGCGGCGCATCAGCTGCAGATAGGTCATCCCGAGCGCGCGGGCCGCCTGCCACTGTCCCTTGTCGATCGACATCACCCCGGCGCGGAAGATCTCGGCGCAGAAGGATCCCATGTAGAGCGTGAGGCCGAGCCCCGCCGCGGCCCATGCCGGAAGGTTGAAGTTGAGGACGATGGGAAGCGCGTAGAAGAACCAGACGATCTGGATCAACAACGGTGTACAGCGGAAGAACTGAACGTAGATGTTGATCGGAACGGTGATCCAGCGATAGGGAGAAAGCAGCGCCACGCCGCAGACGACGCCGATTACGAGGCCGCCGACGACGGTGCCGACGGCGTAGGTCAGCGTCATCAGCACGGCCTCGAACCAGGCCGACTTGAGCACCACGCTGAAATCGTACTGGTAGCCCATCACTGTCTCATTGCGCGCGGCACTCTGACGAGACTTCCAAGAACGATCGCACCGACCTCGAGGCCGGGGTGATCAAGGATTCGGAATCCGGCCGGCGTTCGCCGTTAGAAGCTGAACTCGGCCGGCAGCTTGTTCGGATCGAGACCGTTCTTGGCGATGGCGTCGCTGATGATCGCCTTCACCGTGCCGTTGGCGCGCGAACGAGCCGCCCATTCGTCAACGAACTTGAAGAACCGCCCGTCCCCGTCCTTGCGCATTCCGCCCGCCGACGGCACGCCGCGAACCGGCGTCGGCACCACGAACTCGCCGAACACTTCCGGGCTTTCTTTCTGGATCCGAAGGCAATTGAGGATATTGGTGACGTAGCCGTCGGCCCGGCCCGACTGCACGGCCAGGATCGCCTGCGCGTTTTCCTTGAACGACATGTTGGTGGCCTTGCGAGCCATCTCCTGCAGCGCCTTCTCGTCGCTGGTGCCGGTCGCCGACGAGATCTTGATCTCGGGCTTGCTGTAGTCGGCCCAAGTCTTGAGGCCCGTGAGGCCCTTCTTCTGGACGACGCAGTGCGCGAGGTCGTACATCGGCCCCGTCATGTCCAAGGCCTTCTTGCGCTCCTCGGTCGCGCTCATGCCGGCGAAGAGGTCGGCCTTGCCGGACTGGAGATCGAGCACCACGTTGGCGAAGGTCGTCTCGTAGAAGTCGAGCTTGATCGGCTTGCCCATCGCCTTGGTGAGTTCCTTGGTCAGCTCGCGGCAGAATCCGATCGCATAGCCTTCGTATCGGTTGGGCCCTTCGACCTTCCAGGAGCCCATCGGGACTGCGGCCATGGCGCCGCAGGTGAGCGTTCCGCTCTCGGAGATCTTGTCCCAGATGCCTTTGCCTTGCGCATGCACAGGGCTGACCGTTGCGACCGCAACGATCAGTCCGAGAGCGGCACCGAACATCCTCATGACCCTCATCGACAGGTTCCTCCGCTTTGACCTTGTTCTTCGACCGGTAACAGCTCTTGGAGCAGCCCCACCGGTAACAGCTCTTGGAGCAGCACCATCGAATGGTAGTTCAGAGCTTGTCTTGGCACTAGGGAGCCGACCCAAGCAAGACGAAACTGCTCCGGCCCTGCCTTAGGACCCATGGCGGCCGCGGCTGCCCGAGGGTCTTGGCCAACTAGAGGTCGCCACAGCCGTAAGGGCGTTGCGTAGTCCCCACGTTCATATGCGGCTATGCCGTCATCGAACGGCGCCACCACTGCTGTTCCCGACAGGCTCAGCAGCGCGACGATCATCATTCCGATCAGCTTGTCCATGGTCGCATTTTCTCCCGCCACCTTCAGCACCAGCTCAGACGACGTGCTCCCCTTAGGGCCGAGCGTGACGGGCCCCCCGTCCGATGGCGATCCATGGCCTCACCTCGACGCTCTGCTCCGCGGGAAGGCGAAGCCGCCCCAGGATGCTTACACGGCCGATCTCCACGCTGTCCGCGACAGTTGGATCAACTTAGCAAACGAGAGGCGAGCGCTCCTCAAACTCCTCTCGCGATTTGCGCTTACCCCGGCTCAGGCGAGTCGCTGGTTCAATCCGAAAGCGCGCGCGGCAGCCGTCACATCTCCGACTTCCGATGCTGAGATTCTCGCCAACCCGTACCGCATAAGTGAAGTCGACCTGGGCGATGCAAAGGACTCCCCAGTATCGGTCGGTACGGTCGATCGCGGTGTCTTCCCGGACTCCACCGTCGCAGCCAAGCACCCTGTTCCTGAGCCATCAAAGGTTCAATCGTCTAACGATCCAAGACGCCTTCGCGCCGCGATAGTGGCCGTTCTCCGCCGCGCCGCTGCGATGGCGGCGACCACGTCGGCCAAGTTTGACTCGGACGGGGCCCCCTCCCCCTTGGCTACAGGGTCGAGAACCGGAAGCTCCTGGTGGTTCCTGAGGAGGCCGAGAGGGTCCGGACGATCTATCGTCGATATCTTGAGGTCGACTCGATCAACGTCCTGTCCCGCGATCTGGAGGATCAAGGTATCCGAGGCAAGGCTAGGCTCCTCCGGAAAGGCCATACCCAGAGTCCGGCCCCGTTCAGCCGGGGCGCCCTCTACCACCTGCTCCGCAACCGCCTCTACCGCGGAGAGATCACCCACAAGGGCACGCCATATCCCGGTCAGCATGAAGCAATCGTGCCCAAGGCCCTCTGGGACCGTGTAGGCGTCAAGCTTGCCGCTTCCAGGAACGATCATTCGGACCGCAAGCGCAGCCGAAGCTCCGCGCTGATGAAAGGAAAGCTGTTCGATAGCTGCGGCAACCGAATGACACCTGGCCACACCACGAAGAACGGTCGCCGCTATCGGTACTACGTGAGCCTGGCTCACCTGGACGGTAAGGCAGATCAGGTTGGCGAGGTCAGTCGCATTGGCGCCGATGTGATCGAGCACACGGTGCTTGCCGCCCTACAGACGAGGGGCGGAAACAGCCTTAGCGATCTCCTAGACGCGGTCGACCGTGTGACGCTAGCGCGCCGAGCGCTGACAATTCAGTTTGTCGAAAAGGATGGTGAGGCCAGAGCACCGCGGACGATCCCCATCCACATTCGTCGCGTCGGGCACCAGACGGAAGTCATCCCTGGGAAGGATGCTCATGTGCTGGCACGACATCGAGAGGATCAGGTACTGATCCGAGCCTTAGTCAAAGCGCATCGATGGCGGATGGAGCTTGAGGGTGGAAATGCCCCAACTGTCGAAGCGGTCGCAAAGTCAGAGGGCGTTACTGAACGCCATATCCGGCAAATGCTGCCGCTCGCCTTTCTCGCTCCAGATTTGAGTCAGGCCATCATCGAAGGGAGGCAGCCTCCGGCGCTGACACTGGCCGGGCTACTTCGCGCCCAAGTCCCGATCGGCTGGCGAGAGCAGCGGGCCCTATTCGCAAAGTTCGCTGAATAGAGCTGGCGGACTGGGGACGACTGTCCGCGCCTTCAGCCAGAGACGGCGCTAAGGACCAGCACCAAACCGGACGATGCAGATGAGGCTCCAGAGACACTATGGGCCAATGCCGCTAATTGGCGTGGCGGAGACCAGCCGACAGTCTCCGGCTCCGACAGCATCCCCCGACTGTGCCGCGCTCGGGGCACTCTCGCAGGGCGGGAGACCGGACTTTGGGTTCGAGGCTGAAAGAGTGGCGGAGAGAGAGGGATTCGAACCCTCGGTACGGTTTCCCGTACACACGCTTTC
>CAZZLX010000006.1:0-26919 GCA_964655235.1 uncultured Rhizobium sp. | reverse complement strand
TTGCCGCCGACGCGGTCGATCTCGCGCTCCTGGATCGCGCGCAGCAGCTTGGCCTGGAGGCGAGGATGCATCTCGCTGATCTCGTCGAGCAGCAGCGTGCCGCCGTTGGCTTCCTCGAACTTGCCGATGCGGCGGGTGACGGCCCCGGTGAAGGCACCCTTCTCGTGCCCGAAGAGCTCGCTCTCGAGCAGGTTTTCCGGGATCGCCGCACAGTTGACCGAGACGAACTTCTCCGTCGACCGCCGGCTCTTCGCATGGAGGAAGCGGGCCATAACCTCCTTGCCGGTGCCGGACTCGCCGGTGATCAGCACGGAGGCGTCGGAGGGGGCGATCTGCTCGGCGAGCTTGATGGTGCTTGCCATCGCCGGGTCCTTGAAGACGACGCTGGTCGACTCCTCGGTCACCGCGGCGATCACCGCGGCGATCAGCTCGGCGTTCGGCGGCAGCGGGACGTATTCCTTGGCGCCGGCCTTGATCGCCGCCACCGCCGCGTCGGCGCTGGTGCCGATGCCGCAAGCGACGACCGGCACGTGGATCCGCTCGTTCTTGAGCGAGGACACCAAGTTGGCGATGTCGAGCTTGACGTCGATCATCACCAGGTCGGCGCCCTGGCCTGAGCGGAGCTGGGTGAGACCCGAGGGGATCGACTGGACGTGCGCCACCTTGGCGCCGCGGTCCATCGCGATCTTCCCCGCCGCGGTGATGTGCCCGTCGAGCGAGCCGATGATCAGTAGGCGCATCTTCGTCTCCGTGTCCCTCGAGGGCCCGCTATTCGAGCGAGCCCAGCCGCTTCTCGGGCGGCAGGACGGTGTTGAGCAGTATTTCGATCCGGGTCGGATTCTCCTGGCGCCCGATCGCGGACGCCCCGATCACATAGAGCCGGTTGACCAGCGCCTCCTCGGCGGAGTTGCGGTCGAGCTTGGAGGCCAGCGGTGCGAACACCATGTTGGCGAGCACCGCGCCGTAGAAGGTCGTGAGCAAGGCCACGGCCATCGCCGGGCCGATCGCAGAAGGGTTGTCGAGCTGGCCCAGCATCTGGACGAGGCCGACCAGGGTGCCGATGAGCCCCATCGCCGGCGCCACCTCGGCGGCCTTGCGAAGGATCGACGCGCTCTTGGCGTGACGGCCCTGGATCGACGACTGCTCCTGCGCCATCACGTCCTCGACGTCCTCGGGCGTCGCGCCGTCGACGACGAGGCCGATCGCGCGGCGGAGAAAGGGAGCGTCGCGAAGCTGGACGAGCTGGCGCTCGAGCGCGAGCACGCCCTCGTTGCGCGCGAGCCGGGCGAGATCGAGGACGCGCCGGGCGGCATCGCCGCAGTCCGGCGTCCCGGAGAACAGCGCCACCCACATCAGCCGCTGCGCCCGCCAGATCTCGGGAAGGGAGAACGAGATCGTCGTCACCGCGAAGGTGCCGCCGAAGACGATCAGGATCGAAGGCACGTCGATGAAGGCGCTCGGCGCCCCGCCGACGACGGCCGCGATCAGCAGCACGGCGAAGCCGGCGCCGAGTCCCAGCACGCCGGCCATGTCGGGTCCGGAGCGCTGCGTGGGCGCAGCCATGCCGACGGCGCGATTGCCGCCGGCGACCTTCAGCTTGGGGGCGGGTTCGGCCATCCGGTTACTGCGAGCGGTCCGACTTGATGATCTCGGTCATCGTCACGCCGAGGCGCTCGTCGACGATGACGACCTCGCCGCGTGCGACCAGCCGGTTGTTGACGTAGATGTCGATCGCCTCGCCGACCTTGCGGTCGAGCTCGACGACGGCGCCACGCCCGAGCTTCAGCAGCTGGCTCACCTGCATCGTCGACTTGCCGAGCACTGCCGAGATCTGCACCGGAATGTCGTAGACGGCCTCGAGATCGCGCGCGGTCGCTGTGCGTTGTCCTTCGAGGCGATCCTCGTCCTCTTCCTCGCCCTTGTTGGCGCTCTGGCCCTCAAGCTCGGTCAGTTCGAGGTTGTCGTCGTTAGGCATGGTCTTGCTCCTTCAAGCTCGCGTGAGCCGTCACTCGTTGGGAGCCAGCGGCGGCTGGCTCGAGTCGTCGGGGGCGGATTCCGGCGGGACCAGGGCGCGGCCGACGACGGCCGCCACCTGCTCGATCGATTGCTGCACCAGCCGCTCGGCGCCGCCCGAGGACCATTCGATCCGGCAGTCGCCGTCGCCGAGCGCGGGCTCGCCGAAGACGACGAGCTGGCCTTCGAAGCTGGTCGCCTTGCCGGCCTGCGCGATGCGCGGCTTCAGCGTCTCGACCAGATCCTCGGGCACGCGGATGACGACGCGGGGTTCCTCGATGAGCGTCTCCAGCACCTGGCGGACCAGGGCCTGGATCTCGTCGGAGCCGTGGCGGCGCACGTATTCGGGGAGCACCTTGCGGACGATCGTGTGCGTGACCTCGAGCGCGCCGCGCATCAGCTCGACGACGCCTTCGCGCTGCGCCCGGTCGAGCTGGCCCAGCGCGCGGCTCACCTGGTCGAGCGCATCAGCGGCGCGGCGTTCGAGCGATGCGTGGGCTTCAGAGATGCCTGCGTTGCGGCCTTCGAGAAATCCGGCCTGGCGCGCGGCGGCCAGCTCTTCTTCGGAGAAGGTGGGCGGCGGCGGTTCGGCGTTGGCCGCGGCCTCGGCCTCGAGCCGGGCACGCTCCTCGGCGTCCGCCTTCTCGCGGGCGCGATCGGCTGCGTCCTCGTCGAAGCTGTCCTCGAACAGGAAGGGCCGGATGATGGTGGACAATGCCCTGGGCTCCTATCAGTACACGAGCTCGTCGCCGCCCTTGTTGTCGGACAGAACGATCTCGCCGCGGGCCGCCAGGTCCTTGGCGAGCTGCACCATCGCCATCTGCGCCTCTTCGACCTCCTTGAGGCGGACCGGACCGAGCGCCGCCATGTCCTCGCGCAGCAGCTTGCCGGCACGCTCGGACATGTTGGAGAAGAAGAGGTCGCGGAGACCTTCCGAGGCGCCCTTGAGCGCAAGGCCGAGCTTATCCTTCTCGACCGCCCGCAGAAGCGTCTGCACGCCGCCCGGGTCGAGCCGGTTCAGGTCCTCGAAGGTGAACATCATCGCCTTGATCTTCTCGGCCGAGTCCTTGTTGCGCTCTTCGAGCGCGGCGACGAAGCGGGACTCGGTGGCGCGGTCGAGATTGTTGAAGATCTCGGCCATCATCTCGTGGGCGTCGCGGCGGGTGGTGCGCGCGAGGTTGCTCATGAACTCGGTGCGCAGCGTGCGCTCGACGTCGGAGAGCACGTCCTTCTGCACCGCTTCCATGCGCAGCATGCGCATGACGACTTCCATCGCGAAGTTCTCGGGAAGCATGCTCAGGACCTTCGCCGCGTGGTCCGGCTTGATCTTCGAGAGCACGACGGCGACGGTCTGCGGGTACTCGTTCTTGAGATAGTTCGCGAGAACCATCTCGTTCACGTTGCCGAGCTTGTCCCACATCGTGCGGCCGGCAGGGCCGCGGATTTCCTCCATAATGTTGCCGACGCGGTCGGCATCCATCACCTTCATCAGCAGTCGTTCGGTGGAGTCGAACGTACCGACCAGCGAGCCGGTCGAGGAGATCTGCTCGGCGAACTCGACGAAGAGCCGCTCGACCACGTTGGCCGACACGGTGCCGAGGTTGGCCATGATCTGTGAGATCTCCTTGATCTCATCGTCGCTCATCAGGGCGAACATCTTGGAGGCATGCTCCTCGCCCAGCGACATCAGCAGGATGGCGGCCTTCTCAGGACCCGAAAGCGATCGGTAATCCTCGCGAACTCTCATCGCGGTGCTCCCTTCCCCTCTACGACGCGGCGGCCCTCAGGCCGCCGCTCTCAAGCCTCAACCGGCTTCCTGGTACATCCAGTTCCGGACGATGGCGACGGCCTCTTCCGGATGCTTGTCGACGATCTCGCCGATCTTCTTCAGCGACGAGGCGCGGACCCGGCCTTCGACGCGGTTGATGTCGATCATCGCGTCGAGAAGGTCTTCCGGCTCCTCTTCGGGCGGCGCCAGCGCTGCGGCCGACGGATCGAGCGGGCCGGCGAGGGCAGCGACGCCCGCGGGCGCGCCGGACGGCGTCACCTGGCCGAGAGCGGCGCCGGCGGCCGGCAGCGCCTCGAACAGTCGCGTCAGCACCGGGCGGACGACCAGCAGGATCACGAGCAGTCCGACGACGGCGAGCACGATGATCTCGGCCAGCTGCAGGAATTCGCGCTTGGAGAAACCGAACAGCGTCGCGGTCGTGTCGGCGATATCCTCGACCTGCGCGAAGGGCAGGTTGACGACCTCGATCGAGTCGCCGCGATCGGGATTGAAGCCGACGGTGGTCTTGACCAGCGCCTCGAGCTTCTGCAGTTCCTCGGCCGGACGGGCCTGGTAGGCGCGGTCGGAGCCGGTATAGGTGCCGTCGACGAGGACCGCGATGGTCATGCGCTTCAGCGCGCCGGCCTCACGGACGGTGTTGCGGACGGTCTTGGAGATCTCGTAGTTGACCGTCTCCTCGTTGCGCGCGTTCTTCGCGCCGGAGGCGGTCGTGCCGCCGACGTTGAGGCCGCCCTGGGTCTCCGGCAGGTTCGACTGCACGGTGACGCCGGTGTTCGCCTGGTTCTCGTTGGTGGACGAGTTTTCCTCGACGGTCTGGGTGGAGCGGACGACCTGGCTCGCCGGATCGAAGATCTCGGAGTTCTCGACAACGCGCTCGAAGTTGAGATCGGCGGAGACCTCGGCGCGCACCTTGCCGATGCCGACCGCGCGCTCGACCAACGTCTCGACGGCACGGGCGACGCGCTGCTCGTAGGCGATCCGCATTTCCTCGGCATTGGCCGAGGCGAGCTGGGAAGAGTTGGACTCGCCGCCACGGGCGAGCAGGTTGCCGCGATCGTCGATGATCGAGATGCGCGACGGCTTGAGGTCGGGAACCGCGGCGGCGACCAGGTGCTGGATCGCCTGGACCTGCGGCTTGTCGAGGCGGCCGGCGCCCTTCATGCGGAGCACGACCGAGGCGCTCGGCTCCTGGCGCTCGCGGCTGAAGACTTCGCGCTTCGGGAGAACGAGATGGATGCGCGCGGCGCGGACGCCCTGGATCGCCGTGATGGTGCGCGAGAGCTCGCCCTCGAGCGCGCGCACCTGGTTGATCGACTGAACGAAGTTCGAGGTGCCGAGGCTCTGGGTCTTGTCGAAAATCTCGTAGCCGATGGAGCCGCCGGTCGGCAGGCCGGCTTCAGCGAGCTGGATGCGAAGCTGGGCCGTCTTGTCGGAAGCGGCGAGGATCTGCGTGCCGCCGCCGGCGATCCGGTAGGGGATCTGCTGCTGCTCGAGCCGGGCGGCGATCTGCCCGGCTTCGGCCGGATCGAGATCGGCATAGAGGAGAGCCAAATCGGGCTGCGACAGCCGCGTCATCAGGAAGATGAAGAAGCCGAGCATCACCAGGCCGACACCACCCAGCGCGGCAAGACGTACCGCGCCAAGGTTCTTGGCCATCTGGACGAGAGCGTTCATGGCCCCCCTCAACCGTCATGCCGCCCTTCGAGGCCGAGGGCTGGCGGGTCATGCCGCGAATCGCGAACTCTAGACAGCGGTCGAGGTCGATTCGAGGCTGGGAAAAATTTGCCTACCCCAAGCTAACTCAAATTACCGCTTGGGAGAACCGCAATTTTGTAAAATGTTAGCTAATTTTTGTGAAAAAGCAAGAACCGGCCCTTGAAAGGATCCCGGAGTCGTTTCCTGGAGGTCAGTCGTCCGCTGCCGATGCCAGCCGCGGGCGATAGGCTGCGATGCGGGTTGTCCGGAGCCCACGAAGTCCGTGCTTAGAGAGCGCCTGCTCCCAGGCCTGGAATTCCTCGACGGACAGGTTGTAACGGCCGCATGCGCCTTCGAGGCTCAGGCCGCCCGCCCGCACGGCGGCGACGACCTGTGCTTTCCGGCGAGCGACCCAGCGGCGGGTGTCCGGAGGCGGGAGCTCACGGAGGCGGATCGCGCTTTGAGCCTCGGGGAAGGGCAGATTCGCGGTCATGTCGATCCACACTGGGTTGCGGGCGGCGGAAGGATGGACGGAGAGGGTTAACAAACTCTGAACGTCGCCCCCTGCGGATGACAGGCGCGGGGCCTGCCCCTATGTTCGGGCGGCATGCGAGCAGGGGATACCGAGGCCGAGCGGGCGGCGGCCGCGCTGATCGACGAAGGTCTCGCACGACACCGCGCCGGCCGGCTTGCCGAAGCTGAGACCTATTATCGCCGCGCCCTCGAGCGCCACCCCGACAGCGCCGATGCCCTCCATTTGGCCGGCCTCGCTGTGTTCCAGTCTGGCCGTCCGGCGCAGGCGCTGCCGGATCTTGCGAAGGCCGCCAAGTTCGCCCCCCTGATCGCGCAGTTCCACGCCGATCACGCACTGGCAGCGGTCACGGCCGGGCAGGCGGGCGAAGCCCAGGGCGCGCTTCGCCGAAGCCTGTCGCTGGATCCGGCCAGCGCCGATGCCTGGTCGACCTTCGGCCTCGTCGGCCAGGCGTTGGCGGAATATGCGCTTTCGCTTCGGCGGGCGAAGCGGGCGGCAGCGATCGAGGCTCTGAGCCCGGCAGCTCAGACCGCGCTCGGCACGCTGCTCTCGGCATCGCGCGATTTCGTCGGCGCGGCGAAGGCGTTCGGGCGGGCGCTCAGGCTCGATCCCGGCCTGCGTGACGCCCGGCTCAAGCTTGCAGGCCTTCACCAGGAGGCCGGCCGGCTCGAGCAGGCGCTTGCCCTCTACGATGCGGGCATCGATCGGGATCCGCTCTCTGCCGAGCTCCACAACAACCGCGGCAACGTCTTGCTCGCGCAGCGGAAGCCCGAAGCGGTGGTCTCATTCAGGCGCGCCGCCGCGCTCTCGCCTCATCTCGGCGAGATCTACAACAACCTTGGCAATGCGCTGATGAATGGGGCGGTGCAGGACGAGGCGGGGCCGATCTTCCGCCACGCGCTCGCTGCGAAGCGCGATTTTGCCGAAGCGAGCAACGGACTCGGGCGCTGGCTGCACGAGCGCGAGCGCTACGCTGAAGCGAAGAAGGCGCTGGAGGCGGCGCTCGAGCTGAAGCCCGATCAGGGCGAATTCCATGCGAACATCGCCGCCACGCTTCGGGCGGCGGGTGAGCTCGATCGCGCGATCGTTCACGCGCGATCCGCGGTGGCCCTGGCGCCGGTCATGGCCGAAGCCCACAACAACATGGCGAGCGTGATGTTGGCGCTCGGCGATTCCGAGGCGGCGGTCGTCCACTACGGCCGCACGCTGGCTCTCGTGCCGGGCGTGCTCGAGGTCCATCGTAACCTCTTGACGTCGATGCTCTACGTCGACGGCATCTCCACCGAGCATCTGTCCGCCGAGCATCGCCGCTTCGCCGCGAAGTTCGCGGCGCGGCCGGCAGCCGCCGTCGCCTTCGCCAATGCGCGCGACCCCGAGCGCAAGCTCACCATCGGCTATCTCTCGTCCGACTTCCGCCATCACCCGATCTCGCGCAACGTCTGGCCCTGGCTTTCCGATCGCGATGCCGAGCGATTCAAGGTAGTCGCCTTCGCCGACGTGCAGAAGCCCGACCACGTGACCGATCAGCTGAAGGCGCTGGTCGACGAATGGCATACGGTTCAGGGGCTTTCGGATGCGGAGACGGCACGCCTGATCCGCCGCCTTGGCGTCGACGTCCTGGTGATCCTCGCCAGCCACTTCGATCGCAACCGGTGCCTGGTCGCGGCTCATCAGCCGGCACCGATCGTCGTCAGCGCCCATGACGGCACGACCAGCGCGGTGCCAGGGATGAGCCACCTAATCGCCGACCTGACCGTCGTTCCGCGACGCGCCACCGAACGCTTCAGCGAACGGGTGGTGCGGGTCCCGGTCTTCTCGATCCAGCGGCCGATCGACGGCGCGCCATTGGTCGGGCCGCCGCCGGTCCTGACCGAGGGGCGGATCACCTTCGGCTCCTTCAACAATCCTTCGAAGATCACCCGGGCGACGGTTCGCCTGTGGGCCGGCGCGCTCAAGGCGGTGCCGAACTCGCGGCTGATGCTGAAGTACCGGAACGCCTTCTCCGCGGCGCGGCTGCGCGACCGGATCCATGGAATGTTCAGGGTCGAGGGCGTGCAGCCGGACCGCCTCGTCATCGTCGCCTCGACGACGAGCGCCGACCCCGTGGGCGCGCATCTCGCGCTCTACAATCACGTCGATATCGCGCTGGACACGGTGCCGTTCAACGGCTCGACCACGACCTTCGAAGCGCTGTGGATGGGCGTGCCGGTCGTCACGCTCCTCGGCGACACCATGATGTCGCGCTGGGCGGCCTCGATGCTGGTTCGCGCCGGGCGTCCGAACTGGGTGGCGCTCGACGAGGCCGGCTACGTGGCTCGGGCGGCGGAATGGTCCGCCGATCACGAGGGCCTGGCGCATCTTCGCCGGACCCTTCGCGACGAGGTCGCGGGCTCGCGGCTTTGCGATGCCGGGCGCTCGGTGCGGAACCTCGAACGCGTCTATCGCGCGCTCTGGCGGCAGTGGTGCAGGGACCAAACGAAAGCGGCGGGGGACTGACCCCCCGCCGCGACGACTCCTTTCTAGAGCCGGTTCGAGCTCTTACCGCTTCAGACGAGTGACTTCGTCGAGCATCTCGTCGGCGGTGGTGATCACCTTGGTCGCCGCCGTGTAGGCGCGCTGCGTGATGATCATGTTGGTGAACTCCTCGGCGAGGTCGACCGTGGAGTTCTCGAGCGAGGAGGGCGAGATCGCGCCCGAAGTGCCGGTCCGCGCCGGACGAAGCTGCGGATCGCCCGAGACGTCGGTCGTCGCGTAGGTGTTTCCTTCCTTGCGCTGCAGCGCGTTCGGATTCTGGAAGGTCGCGACCGCGACGCGGTAGATCCGGCTCGAGAGACCGTTGGCGTAGACCACCGTCACGTATCCGGAGTCGTCGACCGAGACGCCCGAGACGCCGGCAGGTGCCACGCCGTCCTGGGTCAGCGAGTTGACGGTGTAGCCGCCTGCGACCTGCGAAAGACCGTTGCCCTGGCCGATGGTGCCCAGGTTGAGGTTGATCGTCGTCGGCTGGGTGACGCCGGCGACGGTACCGACCACGGCCGAGAAGTTGATGCCCGAGACTGCGAGGAGGCCGGAGCTCGACGGCGTCGTGTTGGTGCCGACCTGGATCAGCTGGCCCGCGTTGTTGAACACCACGGTGAATGCGGTGGCCGGCGCGGTGATCGAGGTCGGGTTGAACGACATCGTCACGGTCCAGTTGTTGAGCGCGGTCGGCGTCCAGGTCAGCAGCATCTGCTGGGTCTGACCGAGCGAGTCATAGACCGTGACGTTGGTCTGCTGGGTCGGGGTGACGCCAGTGGTCGGCGGCAGATTGGCGATGATGCCGACGTTGCGCGTCGGCACCGCGACCGAGGTCTGGTCCGAGAGGTTCACCGCCTGCAGGTTCGAGAACAGGTCGGTCGCGTTCGTGGTGACGCCGGCGGGGGTCAGGAAGTTGCCGGCGGTGTCGAGCTTGTACCCCATGAGGAAGTACCCGCCGCCGTTGACCAGGAATCCGTTCTTGTCGGTCGTGAAGTTGCCGGCACGGGTGAACACGTTCGTGGCACCCGACGCGCTCTGGTTCGACCGCGTGTTGACCACGAAGAAGCCCTTGCCGCTGATGGCCATGTCGGTCGTCGACGACGAGGCCTGGATCAGGCCCTGCTTGTCGATCTGCTGGAAGGGCGTGGCCTGGACGCCGCCAGGCGAGTAGCGGGCGCGGGACGTGGTATCGGTGACGAGGGTCGAGAAGCGCGCGATCGTGCGCTTGTAGCCGACCGTGTTCACGTTCGAGATGTTGTCCGACAGGGCGGCCATGCTCTGCGACTGAGCGTTCAGCGCCGTCACGCCGGAAAACAGGGCTCCGTAGATGCCAGTCATTTTTTGTCTCCTTGCCTGATCTCTTGGCTCTGCTTCAGCGCGCGCTTAGGCGACGCCCTTGATGCGGATGATGTCGTTGATGTTCACGATCTGCTTGCCGGAGAGCAGCACGGCGCCCTCGGTATGCATCTCGACCGCGTCGATCACGAGATTGACCGAGGTCGAAGTCTTTACGTTGTTGCCGGCGGCATCCTTGGCGCTGATGCTCATCGTGTAGTCGCCAGCGGGCACGTCGAGCCCGTTCATGTCCTTGCCGTTCCACTCGAATTTCTGGCCGCCGGCCGCGGTCTCGCCCGCCGTCTGGTAGACGATGGTGCCGTCCTTGTCCTTGATGAAGATCTGGACCTGCGTCGGCGTGCCGTCGAACGCGTAGCCCCACGTCGCCTTGCCGTCGACCAGCGGCTGCTTGTCGCCGATCGACTCGACCGTGCGGCCGATGTAGCTGGTCGCCGCCGCGTTCTGGGACGCGGTCTGCAGCGTGATGAGGTTCTCGAGGTTCTTGTTCGTAGCGATCGATTGCTCAACGCCGGCGAACTGCACGAGCTGCTGCGTGAAGTCCTTGGTGTCCATCGGCTTCAAAGGGTCCTGGTTCTGCAGCTGCGCGGTCAGCAGCTTCAGGAACGAGGTGTAGTCGCTCGACAGCTTGGCGAGCGAGCTGGCCGAACTCTGGGCCTGGCTCGTCGTAGCGGAAGTCTGGCTGACGTTGGACACGGACATCGTCGACTCCTCAGATCCTCACATCCACACCGCCCCGGGCGTTCCGGCGGGCGGCTGCCTCGGCCATGCGGGCTTCGGCCACTCGACCTTCACCTGGCTGGGCTTCTCCGTCGAAGCCGGGGCTCTGTCGCCCCGACCTGGAGAAGCCGCCCGAACCTTCCTGCCGCTGCTCGCGGAGGGCGAAGTTCAGGCTGCCCGAGTCGGTCTTCATGCCAGCGTCCTGCAAGGCCCGTTCCAAGTGCTGGGCATCCCGCTTCAGCCACTCGAGGGTTTCGGGCTTTTCGACTGAAATGACGGCCCGCATCGAGCCGTCCTTGCGCACTTCCAGGTCGACATCGACGCGCCCGAGCGCCTCGGGGCGCAGCTGCATCGTGATCTTGCCGTCGCCGGCCTGGGTCTGCTTGGCGATGCGGACCGCGATCTGGTCGGCGACCGGCTGCGGCGGCAGATTCTGCCGGGCCGGCTGCGCGGACTCGGCACGAACTGTCTGCTCGACGCCGGCGCGCCGTTCGGCGCTGGCATGGACGGGGTTGCCTGCCTGGCTCTGGGTCTGTTCGGTCGAAGCCGCTTCGGTGCTGGCGTCGACCGCCGCAGCTTCCCCGATCGCATCGGCGAAGGACGGCACGGGAGCCTGGGCGGCCGGGGCCGGTGCCGACGCAGTGATCAAGGGCTGATCCGGCGCCTGGGTCTGCGTGGCCACACTCGCTCCCTGGGTCGCCGGCTGAACCGCGGCCGTGGTCACGGTGGCGGTCGGCGTGGGCCCGTTCTCGACTGGTGCGGCCGGGAGGGCCGCATCGTCCATGGACTGGAGCGTCAGAAGCGAGGAGGCAGCCGGCTTAGGCGGGGCCGCGTCGGCGGCAGTCGCGACGGTGACGACGATGGCCGGATCGACATTCGGCGTCGTCGGGCCGGTGGCCGCGGCCACGGCCTGGGCCGCAACCGAGGCATCTGAGACGGCGGCCACGTCAGCGGTCGCGGCGGCAGTCGCGGTAGCATTCGGTGACGGGGCGATACCCGGCGCTGTGGCTTGGAGGGCGACGACGTTTGGCGAGCTTCCGGTGTCGGTGGGAGCGGTTGCCGCCGGGGCGACGACGATCGCGGCGGGCGTCGTCTTCTCGGCATAGGCGGCCGGGGAAGTCGGGGCGCCCGTCGGCACGGTCGCGACCGGCGGGGTGGCAGCGGATTTCTCGGCGAGCGCTGCGGCCGGATCGACCTCAGCCGGGATGACGGCAGGAGCGACGACCGGTGCGACCTCCGCTTCAACGACCGGCGCGACGGCGGTTGGCGCCGGTAAGTCGACTATCACGAGAGGGACCGGGACGGCGATGGCCGTAGGCGCCGCGTCGTCCTTCGCGGCCGGTTCGGTCGGTTCAGCAGGGGCGGCGGCAATCTCGGGCTGATTTGACCCGGACTGGTCCGATACGGCGACGTCGACTGCCTTCTCCTCGTTGGAAGGCTCGCTTGCCGCAGTCTCAGCCGGCGCGGACGCCTGATCTTCGGTCGCGCCGGCAACGCGATCCTGATCGCGGTTCGAACGGCCAGCGTCCGCCTCGCGGCGGGCGCGCGGCTCGGCTGAATCGGCTTTGCGGATTGGACGATCAGGGCGCTCGGCGGTGCGCTCCTCGACCCGAGGGCGTTCCGGGCGCGGTTCCGCCTCCTGACGGCGCTGGGTCATCGCCTGGTTCAGCTCGGCCGTGAACATCCGGCCGCTGTCGCTCGGGGACTCGTCGCGCTGCGGGCGGGCTGAGGTCTGAATGAACGCCGCGTCGAGGGCCTGGAGATCCATGGAAGGTCCGCTTGGGCAAAGGTAGGGCAGGGGAGACCAAGCAAGCCCTGGGCCAGCAGCGGACAGGCCTATTTGCGGCGACGACGATGGGAACGGGGGAGGTCGCTGGGTGCTGACCCGGCAAGTCCTGCCGGGGACGCCGGGCTAATAGTGCCCGGCGAGCTCGGTCTTGGCTTCGACTTCGACGAGCTGGCCCGAGTGGTAGTAGGCGCCGCGCCGGTGCCCGTACCAGACGATTTCCCGGCACCAAGTGGAGAAATCCGAGAAGGCCTCTTTCGATCGTTCGATCCTGTAGGTCGAGCGCTTGACCTGCAGAGCTTGCGGTTCGCCTTGGAGGATGCCGCGGAAGAAGCGCCATACATCGTGGCCGAGCGTGACTTCCGCATCGTCGAAGACGAAGGGCTGGCTCAGCAGCACGCGATTGAGCGCGAAGGCGTCCTCGACCGGCGCGAAGGGCGCGGGCGTTCCATGCTCGGCCCACAGATCGAGAAGGCGCTGGCGGGCCTCGACCAGGAATGCCTCGGTCTTCTTCTCATGGGTGAGCTTGATGAACATGAACTCGTCGGCCGGCCACCAGATGCCGAGGAATTCGGGCGCATAGTGCAGTTCCGGGCCGCCGGCCTGGATGGTCTTGGCCTCGCCTTCGAAGAAGTCGTGGATCTCCGCCAGAAGCGGGTACTTCTTCCGGTCGGCGGTGACGAACGCCTCCAGCAGGGTGCGATAGCCGATGCCCGAAACCTCGTGGGCGACCACCAGCGGGATCTGGATCAACTTGTCGAAGTGCAGCAGGGCCGTGGTCCAGGCGAGAACGCGCGCCTTGCGCCAGTCGGGACGCGGCATGGCGGCCGTCGCCACCACCATCTGCTGCATCTCGGCGATGCCGTCGACGTCCTCTTCGAGCGTGCCGTGGACGTTGATGATCTTGGTCTCGATCAGTTCCATGCCGTACTTGGCCTGGTAGGCAGGGTCGCCCATCTCGGCGTTCGGCAGGATCGAGAGATTGTTGAACTGGATGCGGTTGTGCTGGCCGCCCTCGATCACCCGGGCGATGCCGTTGGCGAAGCTCTCGTAGGTCTCGCCTGGAAGGCCCAGGATGAGGTCGGAGTAGGTGGCGACGCGGTCGCGGGTGAAGCGCTTCTGCAGCTCCTCGTAGGTGCTGAGCGAGATATTCTGGCGCTTGATGGCCTCGAGCGTGTGCATGTCGACGCTCTGGAGCGCCAGCGCCACGCCCTTCGACAGGCCGGCATCCGACAGGATCTTCTGGGTCGTATAGGCGCGTTCGGTCGCGTTCTTGGTGTTCTGGACCGAAAGCGCCTTCGGGTAGCCGAAGACCCGCTTGTTCTCGGCTGCCGCCTGGGCGAGCTCGATGTCGCGCGGCAGGATCCCGAAATTCGCGTCGCAGCAGAAGATGAACTCGATCTTGTGGTCGGAGAACCAGTCGAGCTCGCGCTTGAGCCGGGGCACGTCGAACTGGAAGACCTTGCTCTGGGTCGCCGAGCCCCAGTCGCAGAAGGTGCAGGCGAAGGGACAGCCGCGGTTGGTCTCCCAGAGCGCGATCCAGACCTCTTCCGGGTGCGCCGCGATCAGCGGCTTGAAGGTCCCCTCCAGGTAGGGTGAGGGCACGATCGAGATGTCGCGAAGGCGCTCGATCCGGGGCTGGTGGACGAACCTGCCTTCGGCATCGATGTGGCTGATTCCCTGGACGTCGGAGAAGTCGCGCGAGCGCGCCCGCTCGATCAGCTTGAGGAAGGTCTGTTCGCCTTCGCCATGGCAGACCACGTCGATGAACGGGTGGGCGCGAAGGAACGCCTCGCCCCGGTCGGGAACCTGTGGTCCGCCGAAAATGATGAGGATGTTCGGCTTTTCCGCCTTCAGCCGGCGCGCGACCTCGAGCGTAAGGCGCTCGTTCCAGACGTACAGGCTGAATCCCACGGCATCCGCGTCGCGCAGTTGCGCGACCGCGGCATCGACCTTGATGCGCTTGTAGACAGGCAGCAGAAACCGGAACTTCCCCGGCGCCTCCGCGTGCCGCTCGGCATAGGCCTGGAGCAGCCCGATCGCATAGGGGAGATAGTTCTGGCCCGAGAAGCTGTTGTTGATCTGAGCAAGCCCGACGGTCAGCACTTCGCTGCCGCGCTCATGACCCGGGGTCGTCTGCTGCATTGCCTCTTCCGGCTGAACCGACCGATTTCTGGATAACAGATACGCAAGGTCCGGGCCAGCTTCGGTTACGCCTTCTGCGATCGGTACCAAGCCACCGTTCGGGCGATGGCTTCGGTGAGCGGCACCTCGGGCTCGAAGCCGAGGATCTCCCGGGCCCGGGTGATATCGGCGACCTTCGAAGGCTCGCCCGCCGGCTTGGAGGTATCCCAGGAGATCATGCCGGGATGGCCAGTCGCCGACAGCACGGCCTCCGCGAGTGATCGGATGGAATGTCCTGTGCCGCTGCCGAGATTGATCGGGCCCCTGCCGAGCCCTCGCTCGTAGGCGAGCAGAAGCCCCCGCACGGCATCGTCCACATAGAGGAAGTCCCGGACGGCGGATCCATCTCCCCACACGACGAAGGGACTTTCCCGGCGTTCCGCCCGTCCGATCAGCGCCGGCACCACCAGGGCCGTGTCCGGGTCGAAGTCGTCGAACGGGCCGAAGGTATTGACCGGCCGGACGACGGCGACGTCGGAGAAGCCGTGCTCGATCGCCAGCGCCTCGATGTATTTCTCGGCGATGCGCTTGGCCCAGGCGGCGTACTGGTCGCCCGGGTGCGGGTTCGCCGACCAGGCGAGATCCTCACGATAGACCGCCATCGGCGGATAGACCGTGACGGTCGAGACGTAGACCGTCGCCTTGACGCCGGCGCGCTGGGCTGCGGCCAGGGTGTTGAGGCAGATGAGGGCGTTCTCGCCCAGCATCGTCGCCGCCTTCTTGGTCTGCAGACCGATCGAGCCGCGCCGGCCGGCCAGGTGGAAGACGGCATCGACGCCGTCGACGGCCGCATCGGCGAAGCGACGGTCGGTAAGATCGCCGAGAAGGTGCTCGGTCGGCCCGAGCGTTGGTGCGGGCGGTGTCCGCGACGTGGTTCGCACCTGCGCGCCCTTAGCCAGGAGCTTGGGCACGAGGGCGCGGCCGTAGAGGCCGGCGGCGCCGGTAACCAGAATGCGACGCCCTTCGTAGAGGCGCCCGGAGAAGGGGTGCGGTCGGTCCATTGTGCGGCCAAGCTAAAGCCAACCTCGTGCCGCTGTCACGACCGCCGCTTTGCGTTGGCCAGCCGACTCGGGCTAAACCGCCTCCATGCCGACGGTCGCCGAGGTGCTGGCAGAAGGGCTCGTGCATCATCGCGCTGGCCGCTGGCCGGAGGCGCGCAGACTGTATCGGCGCGTCCTTGCCTTCGATCGTGCGCAGCCCGATGCGCTTCACCTTCTCGGCGCGCTCGAGCTCGAAGCGGGCGAGATCGACTTGGCCGCGGCCTTCCTGGTCCAGGCCGTCGCGGCCGTTCCCGACAATGCGATCGCCCAGGCCAATCTGGGGCGTGCCCTTCGCCGCCGCGGAGATATGGGGGGTGCCGGCGCAGCCCTAAGGCGGAGCCTTGCCTTGATGCCGGCCGCATCGGACGTCTGGCTGGCGCTCGGCTTCACCGGATCGGCCATCGGGTTCGGACGCACGCTGGTCCTCGATCCTCAGGCCGTCGACGCCCTCAACAATCTTGCGACCCACCGCCACCATCAGGGCGACGGATCGTCGGCCGTGCGCCTTCTCAGGCGGGCGCTGGCCGTCCAGCCCGATGGGACCGGGCTCTGGCAGAACTATGGCCTTGTCACCCGCACGCAGGGCACGCTGATGGGTGCCATCGCGGCGTTCCGGCGTTCGGTCGCACTGGCGCCGGGCAACGCCGTTGCGCACGAGGCGCTTGGGTGGACCCTTCATCTTGCCGGTGATGCGCCAGGTGCGGCGGATGCCTATCGGCGGGTGCTCGAACTCGATCCGGACCGTGCCGACGTTCATGCGAGCTTGATCCTGACGCTCAATTGCCTTCCGGAATTCGGCGCCGAAGCGATCCTCGCCGAGCAGCGCCTATGGGATGCACGCTTCGCCCGACCCCTGGGGGGAGCACCTGCCTCGACCGAGCG
This sequence comes from uncultured Rhizobium sp., assembly GCA_964655235.1. GTDB lineage: Bacteria > Pseudomonadota > Alphaproteobacteria > SHVZ01 > SHVZ01 > SHVZ01. The sequence goes on along the minus strand of CAZZLX010000006.1, from coordinate 10,408 downwards.
CGATCCCGAGCGACGCCTGCGTGTCGGGTACGTCGCGGTCGAAGGATTTCGGTCGCACACCGCGGCGGTGACTTTGCTGCCGCTGATCGAGGGCCACGACCGCGAGGCGGTCGAGATCTTCTGTTACTCGGACGTCCCGCCGTCCCGCGCCGACAACGTGACGCGGCGGTTCCGCGAGCTGTCCGACGGCTGGCGGGACTGCGGCGGCCTCGACGATGCGTCGCTCGCCGCGCAAATCCGCGAAGACCGCATCGATATCGTCTCCGACATGTACGGCTATCCGCCGGGCTCGCGGCTCCTGGCGCTGGCGCGGAGGCCGGCGCCGGTTCAGGTCAACCTGCTGCCGATGGGAAGCTTCGGGCTCGATGCAGTGAAGTGGATGGTCGGCGACGCGTGGCTCACGCCTCGGGGCACGGAGAGCTGGTTCAGCGAGACGGTCGTCCAGCTGCCCCACGCCTTCTGCTTCTGGCCGCTCCGCTCGATGCCCGAGGTGGGTCCGGGATCGCTGGCGCGGGGCGGGCCCGCGGTATTCGGCAGCTTCAACCAGCCGGCGAAGCTCTCCGATCGGAGCCTCGCGCTCTGGGGCCGCATCCTCGCGGCACTCCCGGAGTCGCGGCTCGTGCTGAAGGGCATGGCCTTCGCCGATCCGCTCGCGAGGGATGCCTTCCTGCGCCGGGCGCAGAAGGCGGGACTCGACCCGTCGCGCGTCGACGCGCGCGCCTGGGTCGCCGACGGAAGCCATCATCTCTCGATCTACGGCGACATCGACATCGCGCTCGATCCGACGCCCTATGCCGGCGTCATCACCACCTGCGAGGCGCTGTCGCTAGGCGTTCCGGTCGTGACCCTGGCCGGCGACCGGCTTCTCGGACGCTATGGCGCGACGCTTCTGAACGCCGTCGGCCTCGGCGACCTCGTCGCCGAAAGCGATGATGCCTATGTTGCGACCGCCGTGTCCCTGGCGCGCGATCCGGAACGGCTTGCCGCCTTGCGCGGAACACTCGGCCAACGCTTCGCGCAGTCGGCGATCTGCGATGCGACGAGCTATGCACGCTCGGTCGAAGCCGCGTATCGGCAGATGTGGCGAACCTGGTGCGCCGAAGGATGACGGATCTCTTCGCCGAAGCCCTGACGCTGCATCGTGCCGGTCGGCTCGCCGAGGCCGAGACGCGCTATCGCCGAATCCTCGACGATGACGGCGCGCATGTCGATGCTCTTCACTATCTAGGCCTGATCTCGCTCGAACGCGGCGATGCCGGGCGAGCCCTCGACCTGATCGGCCGGGCCCTGCGTCAGCGGCCCAATGATGCGATACTGAACAACAACCTTGCGAATGCGCGCCGCCGTCTCGGCCATCGGCCGGCGGCGCGGACTGGTTATCGCCGGGCGCTCGCTGTCGAGCCCGGGCTCGCAGACGGCTGGGGCAATCTCGGTGCCCTGCTTGGGGAACTCTCCGAGCCGGCGGTGTCCATCCGCTCGCATCGCCGGGCGATCGCGATCGATCGCGACATTCCCGAACTGCACTTCGCCCTGATGCTGGCGCTCGGTCCGGAAGCAGGCGAAGCATCCCTGCGTCGCGCGCTGGCGCTCGACCCCGGCCTGGCCCAGGCCTGGGTCATCGCCGGGAGTCATCGGCGCGCACTCGCGATCCGCCCGGACCTTCCGGAAGCGCTCGTTGCCGCCGGAGCCGCGGTGCTGGCGACCGGCAGGGCGCGCGAGGCGCTGGCGCTGCTCGACCGCGTTGCGGGCCATCCGGCCGCCGCATTTCACCGCGGCAATGCGCTGTTCCAGCTGGGCCGGATCGACGAGGCGGCAGCGGCGTTCGCCGCCGCGGCTGAGCGTATTCCCGAAGCATCGGCGAACCTGGCCGGGGTACGCCGGGAGCAGGGCGACATCGAGGGCGCTCGCGTGCTCTACGACAAGCTGATCGCCTCCAGCGGGCCGGGCGCGCTCAAGGTGAAGCGGGCGATGCTGCTGCCGATCATTCCGTCGTCGGATGCCGAGATCGAGGTGGCCAGGCGTCGTCTCGTCGATGATTTGGCAGCCTGCGATGGCACCAGGCTTGAGGATCCGGTCGCCGAGATCGGTCACGGGAACTTCTATCTCGCCTATCACGGCCGCGACGACCGAGCGCTGCAGGAGACGATCGCGCGCTTCTATCGCCAGGCATGTCCGTCGCTCTCGGAGGAGCTGGTTCATCGGCCCGCGCGCCCCGATGGCCGCATCGCCGTCGGCTTCGCCTCGACGCTGCTGCGCACCCACACGATCGGGCGCCTCAATCGCGGATTAATCGAGAAACTCGACCGCCGCCGTTTCCATGTGACGCTGATCGTACCGGACCACGGCAGCGATGCGCTCGCCGGAGCGCTTGATCGTTCGGCCGATCGCGTGCTGCGCCTGCCGCCGCGCCTCGCCGACGCGCGGCGTGCCATCGCCGATCTTCGCCTCGACCTTCTCTACTATCCGGATATCGGCATGGAGCCGATGACCTATTTCCTCGCCTTTGCGCGGCTGGCACCGGTGCAGGTCATGACTTGGGGACATCCCGATACGACCGGCCTCCGTACCGTCGACTGGATGCTGTCGGCCAGGTGCATGGAGCCGGCGGGAGCCGAGGCGCATTATGTCGAGCGGCTCGCCGCGCTTCCCGGCCCGACCGTGCATGTCGCCAGGCCCGCTCGACCTGTCCGGATGAAGGATCGGACCCAGCTGGGCCTTCCTGACGGTCGCCTCTACGTGTGTCCTCAAAGCCTGTTCAAGCTGCATCCCGACGGCGATCCCGTGCTGGCTCGGATCCTGGCCGAAGATCGAAAAGGGTACCTGGTCCTGATCCACGGCCGTCATCCGAATTGGGCGCGGCAGCTTCTCGGCAGGTTTCAGTCCGCAGGCATCGATCCAAGGCGCGTCGTCGTGCTGCCGCATCTCGGCGGCGAGGACTATCTCGCCTTGCTCGCTGCAGCAGACGTGGTCCTCGATCCGATCCATTACAGCGGCGGGCATTCGAGCCTGGAGGCCTTCGCCATGGGCGCTCCGATTGTGACGTGGCCGGGACGCTTCATGCGGGCACGGCACACTGCGGGCTTCTACGACCTGATGGGGATTTCCGATCCGGTTGCCAGTGACTTCGACCACTATGCCGCGCTCGCACTCCGTATAGCCAACGATCCAGACGAGCGGAGGCGGCTCTCGCAGGCGATCACGGACAGATCATCCGTCCTATTCGACAGTGCCCAGTCGGTCGCCGCGATCGAGGATTTCCTCGAAAGCGCGGTCGCGAGCGCGTAGCGTCGGGCCATGAACGTCGTCCTTCTCGACCCCGGTCTGCAGTCCGCGATCGGGCATCACTACAATCTCGACCTCGGCCTGGTCGGGGAGCTCAGGCGTCTCGGCGTTCCCTATCGCCTCTTCGTCAACCAGGGCGTGACACCGGAGCTCGCCGAACGCCTCGGCGCCGAGCCCTGCTTCCACTTCCATCCCTATCGGCGCAGCTCCGAGGACCCCTACATCCGCGACTTCGAGGACTATCTCGACCTCAACGAGCACGCCTTCACCGAGCTCAAGATCCTCGCCGGCGCGGTCGATCTCTCGGACTCGCTGGTGATCGTGCACACCACCACCAACCGGATGCTGCTGGGCCTGGCCAGGTGGCTCGCCTCCGGCAGGTTCCCGGCGTCGTCGCGGCTGGCGCTGGTGCTGCCGCATGTCTCGGGTTTCAGCGACGGCAACCTCTCCTGGGACGCCGTCTTCTACCGCCACGCCTTCAATCGACTTCGCCCGCACCTCTCCCAGGTCACGCTGCTGACGCTTTCGGACATGCAGGCGCGCGAGTTCGGCGCGCTGGCTGAGGCGCCGGTCGAGGTGATGCCCTATCCGAACCCGGCATCGGTCTGGCGTCGCGACCATCCGGCGACGAAGCGCCCATCGAGACCGAAGCGCCGCATCCTCTTCTGCGGCGAAGCGACGATGCGGAAGGGCTTCCACCTGATCGCTGATGTTATCCGCACCGTTGGCGAGGCGCGGCGTGACGTCGAGTTCGCGATCCAGCTCAACGGCTGGCAGTCGGACAACGAGCGCGTCGCCGAGTTCCAGAAGTTCGCCCGCGCGCGCTACGACACCAAGACCATCACCGGGTTCATCGGCGAGAACGACTACTACCGCCTGATCGAGGACGCCGATGCCGTTCTGCTCCCTTATCAGTCGCCGGTGTACAAGTCGGGCACGTCTGCGGTGTTCGAGGAGGCGATGTATCTCGGCAAGCCGGCCATCGTGCCGCCCGGGACGATGATGGCGGCGCAGTTGGGCCCGCACTCGAATGCCGGCGTCGTCGCCCGCGGCATGGATGCTGCGTCCTTCGGCGAAGCCGTGCTCGCGCTCGCTGGCGACTATCCCCGTTTTGCCGACGGCGCGCTCAAGGCCGCGGAGGTGTGGCAGGCCCGCGACGGCATGGATCGCTTCGTCGCCTTCCTCCTGGATCGCGCCCGGCGATGAGCGATGCGGCCGCGCGCTTCGCCGAAGCGGCCGAGGCTCATCGTGCCGGAAGACTGGCCGAGGCCGAGACCGGATACCGCCATGTCCTCTCGATCGTGCCGAACGATCCGGATGCCCGGCGCATGCTCGGGCTCCTCGCGGCACAGCAGGGTAGGGCGGACGAAGCGCTGGCCGGCACCGCGCTCGCCGTCGATCGCCCCGAGGATCCCGAACTGCATGTCGCGATCGCGGGTGCGCTGAAAGCCGTGGGTTCTCCAGCCTCGGCGACGGCGGCTTTGCGGCGGGCGATGGCGTTGCGCCCGGGCTTCGCCGAAGCCGCCTACAATCTCGGCAACGCCGAGACGGCACGAGGCCGCAACGACCGCGCCGTCGTCGCGCATTTGCGTGCATTGTCGGTGCGTCCCGACTACACCGACGCGCTCAACAATGTCGCTCCCGCCCTGCTCGCGGAGGGCCGGCTGGCCGAGGCGCGTCGGGCGTTGTCATCGACCCTCGCCCTCGAGCCCGGGCACGCCGGCGCCTGGTCTAACCTGGCGGTGCTGAACCAGGCGGAGGGAGAAGCGGTCGCGGCGGTGGTTCTGTTCAGGCGCGGGCTTGCCGCCGACCCGTCACAGTCTGCGATCGGGTCGAACCTGCTGTTCACGATGACCTATGCCGAGGACATCGGCGACGACGAACTCTATCGCGCCTTCCGCGACTGGGAAGCGAGGCATGCGAGGCCGCTCTATGCCGAAGCGCGTCCGCACGCGAACGATCGCGACCCCGACCGGCGGCTACGGGTCGGCTACCTGTCCGCCGACTTCCGCGATCATCCGGTCGCACAGAGCCTGATCGAGTCTCTCGAACGCCATGACCGCTCCGAGGTCGAACTCACGCTCTATGCTCTGCCGCGGACGAGCGACGCGACGACCGAGCGCTTCCGTCGCCTGGCCGACCGCTGGCGCCCGGTCGCGGGCGAGGGCGAGCGCCGGATCGCCGAGAGGATCCGTGCCGATGAAATCGACGTCCTCGTGCTGGTCGCACCGCACACCGCCGACAATCGCCCGCTGGTCGCGGCGCTGAAGCCGGCGCCGGTGCAGGTCTCGCTCTACGACCTTGCTACCACCGGGATGACGGCGGTCGATGCCTGGTTCACGGATTCCCGCTTCCATCCACCCGGTACCACGACCGAGCGATTCGCCGAGCAACTGGTCCACCTGCCGTGCCTGCACAATTTCGCCGCGCCGTCGCCGTCCCCGCCCCTGATCGTCCGGCCGCCATCGGCGGCCTCGGGCCGCGTCACATTCGGCTCGTTCAACAACCTGGCGAAGATGACGCCCGCGGTCGTCTCCCTGTGGGCCCGGATCCTGGAGGCCGTACCGGAATCGCGGCTGGTGATGAAGTACCTGAACCGCTTCGCGAGCCCCGAGACGAGCGGGCTCATCCTCGCCCGGTTCGGCGCCGAAGGGATTTCGGCCGACAGGTTGGAACTCCGGGCAGGCCGCCTGCCGCGCGTGGCGCAGCTGGCGCTTCTCAACGAGGTCGACGTCGCCCTCGACCCGTTTCCCTTCAACGGCTGCACCACGACCTTCGAGGCTCTCTGGATGGGCGTCCCGGTGGTCGCGCTCGAAGGCCGGCGTTTCCTCGGACGGATGGGGACGAGCTTCCTCCATCACGTCGGGCTCGGCGATCTCGCGGCGCCCGATCCGGTAGCCTATGTGGCGGCGGCAGCAGGGCTGGCGGCCGATGTCGAGCGCCGCACCGGCCTCCGCCGCGACCTGCGGCGGCGTCTGACCGAGTCGCCGCTTTTCGACCCCGCGGCCCACGCCCGGTCGCTGGTCGCCGCCTACCGCCGACTGTGGCGTGACTGGTGTTTGGCTTCGCGAAATCAATCTGTTATAGAGGCCCACCGCCGATCCTGAGGGGCGGCGACGGGTGCCTCGATGACGACGAGATCAGGTGCCCTAGAAGGGGAGCACGTGATGGCATCAGGAGCGAGCATCGGGCCGGCGATCGACCTGGCCGCGATCAATCCCGATGGATATGCCCGCCTTGCCCGGGTCAAGGACGGCGTCCTTCTCTACAATCGCTTCGATCAGTTCGTCGGCCGCTCGATCGAACTCTACGGCGAATACTGCGGCGAGCGTCTCGATCTCTTCCGGCAGATCGTGCAGCCCGGCGACATCGCCGTCGAAGTCGGCGCCTACATCGGCCAGACGACACTGGCGCTCTCCAAGGCCGTCGGCACGACCGGCGCCGTGATCGCCATGGAAGCCCAGCGCCTAGTGCACCAGATGCTGTGCGCCAATTTGGCCCTCAACAGCCTCACCAATGTCTATGCGCCGCTGATGGCTACGGGCGAGGAGCAGGGGCAGATCGTGGTCCCGATCCTGAGCCCCCACGTCGAGAACAACTTTGCCGCTCTGGGCCTTCGCGATCAGGTTTGGGAGAGCGGGGACGCGGTTCCCGTTAACACGATCGATTCCTTCGAGCTTCGCCATTGCCGCCTTCTCGCGATCGACGCGGAAGGCATGGAGATCGAGGCGCTGAGGGGGGCCGAGGCGACGCTGGCGACCTGCGCGCCGATCGTGCATGTCGCCAATCACCGCCGGGACAAGTCCGCGGCGCTGATCGCCCATCTCCAGGATCGCGGTTACCAGCTCTACTGGGACATCGGGCCGGTGTGGCGTCCGGGGAACTTCGCCGGTAATGACACCAACCAGTTCGCAGAGACCGTCACGGTCGGCATGCTCGGCCTTCCGCCGGGCGACTCGACCCGGATCGAGGGGCGCAAGGTGGCTGGCCCCGAGGACAGCTGGAGCGGCGCCTCGCCGGTTCGGACCTTCGTCCCCGACGCGTCGAGGAGCTGAGGCCGGTCGCGTGCCGGTTGTTTGCTCGCCGCTGCCGGTATAATCCGGAGGCGTGAGCCGGAGCGCAGCCAGTTCCGTCGGACAACAGCGAGCGGTCGAGGCCGCGCGCCTGCCGGAAGCCGTCGCGGCGCACGGGCGCGGCGACCTCGACGAGGCGCTTCGCCTCTATCGCCGGATCCTCGAAGCCGATCCGTTCGACGTCGACGCCCTCAATCTTGCCGGGCTCGCCCTCATCCATCGTGGCGACTTCGGCGGCGCGGCCGCTTTCCTGGTCCGTGCGATCGCCGCCGACCCGGGCTTCGCGGAAGCGCTCAACCATTTCGCCCTCGTGCTGCTGCGGACCGGACAGCCGCTGCCCGCGCTCCGGATCCTGCTCCGGGCACTGGCGATCAAGCCTATGTTCGTCGAGGCGCACGCGAACTGCGGCAGCGCGCTGTTCGAGCTCCGTGAATGGCGCCAGGCAGCCGCCTGCTACGACCAGGCACTCGCGATCCGCCCGGACTACGCGGACGCCCACGCCAATCGCGCCAACGCGCTCCAGCTGCTGGGCGCGCTCGACGAGGCGAGGCCCGGCTATTGCCGAAGCCTCGTGTTCAGGCCCGATCTTCCCGAGGCGCACAGCAACCTTGCCAGCCTCGACCAGGCCGAGGGCGATCTCCAGGCTGCGATCAACCGTTTCCGGCGCGCGCTCGCCTTGCGACCGGCGCCCTGGCTGCACTCGAACCTGCTGTTCTGCCTGACCTATGACGGACGGCTCTCGAGCGAGGAATTCTTCGGTGAGTTCAGGCGCTGGGAGGCGCTCTATGCGGCGCCGGTCTATCCGGCGGCGGCGCCGGCACCCGTCGATCCGGATCCGGAGCGCCGCCTGCGTGTCGGCTGGATCTCGGCCGACTTCCGCGATCATCCGGTCGCGCGCAACGTCGCGGGCCTCATCGAGCAGCGCGACCGGGCTCGGCATGAGGCCATCCTCTACGCCAGCGTCGGAGCCGCGGACGGCATGACGGATCGCTTCCGGACGGCCGCCGACGGATGGCGTAACGTGCTCGGCATGACCGATGCCGACGTCGCCCGGCAGATGCGTGCCGATGGCGTCGATGTCCTGATCGTGCTGGCAGGCCATACCGGTCACAACCGTCTCGCGGTCGCCGCGCACCGCCCTGCACCGCTACAGGTGAGCTTCCACGATCTCGCAACCTCCGGACTCTCGGTGATGGATGCCTGGATCACCGATGCGATCCTTCATCCCGAGGGTACGCGGGAGCGGTTCACCGAACGCCTGGTGCGTCTTCCCTGTTTCTATCTGCACGAGCCGCCGGCCGAGGCGCCCGATCCGGGTCCGCTGCCCGCCCTCTCCGCCGGCCACGTCACTTTTGGTTCATGCAACAACACCTCGAAGCACACGCCCGAGGTATTCGCCTTGTGGGCGACGGTCCTGAAGGCCGTTCCGAACGCCCGCCTCGTGCTCAAGTATCTCAACCGCTATGCTTCGAAAGGCTTGCGCCGAAAGATCGAGGACACCTTCGCTCAACAAGGTGTCGATCCGCGGCGGATCGAGTTCCTGACCGGCGATGTCGGCCGTCGCGACCAGCTCGCCGTCCTTCGTCGCGTCGACATCGCGCTCGACCCGTTCCCGTTCAACGGCTCGACCACCACCTTCGAAGCGCTATGGATGGGCCTGCCGGTGGTGACGCTCGCCGGCGAGCGTTTTCTCGGACGCGTCGGTGCGAGCGTGCTGCATCAGGTCGGCCTCGACGACCTGGTCGCGAGCGATACGGAAGGTTATGTCGCGCGGACGGCGGGCCTTGCGGCCGACCTGGGCCGGCTTTCGAGGTTGCGCGCGACGTTGCGCGCGACGGTAGGCGCGTCCCCGCTTTGTGATGTCGCGGCGCATGCGAAGGCATTCGACGGGGCGCTGCGCGGACTATGGCGCGATCGGTGTAGCGGCCGGTGACGATCGACCTCATCCGCGCCGCGATCGCTCGCCGTTCCGCGGGCCGGCTGGACGAGGCGGTCGCTCTGGTCGAGCTCGCCGCCTCGCGCGACGCGTCCCTTTCCGAAGCGCTGGCGACGCTGCTGCACGACCGCGGCAACTTCCGGCTCGGCAAGGGCGATCTCTCGGGGGCTCTCGCGGATTTCGGCCGTGCCGCCGATCTCAGCCCCATCGACGCCTGGTCCGTCTTCAACATCGGGGTGATCCAAGAGCGGCTCGGTCATCCCGGCGAAGCCGAAAGGAAGTACCGGGAGGCTTTGGAGCGGGACTCTGTGCTGTGGCCGGCCTGGAACAACCTGATGCTGATCTTCAGGCGATCCGGACGGCTCGCCGACGCATGCCGTGCCGGCCGGATCGCCCATGCGCTGCATCCCGACTTCTACGAGGTTCTGGTCAACCTCGGCGATACCTTCACGGTGGCTGGCCGGATCGACGACAGCATCCGCTCGCTTAGGCGCGCACTCGGCGAGAAGGCCGAGCCTGGAGAGGCGCTAAGCTGCTGCGGCCTCGCCCTCGGTCTCGCCGGGAACATCGGGGCCGGGCTGACCGCGTTGCGCCGGTCCGCGACCCTCAACCCCGGAGCGCGGGATGTCTGGAACAATCTCGCGACGGTCATTCCCTCGGCGAGCGACGTGATCGTATCGCTTCAGCGTGCACATGCGCTGGCTCCGGACGACGCCTCCATCCACAGCAACCTGATCTTCGCCCTGACCTATGTCGCAGACGGCGACGACAGGCGTCCGCAGACCGAGGCGGTTCGTTGGGGCGCGCGCCACGCGCCCCTGATAGCGGCGCCGAGCTTCGCCAATCGGCGTGACCCGGAACGCCGTCTCCGCGTCGCCTATCTTTCCGTCGACTTCCGCAGCCATCCGATCGCCTTCAGCATCGAAGCGCTGTTCCGCGGACATGACCGGAGCGAGGTCGAGGTGATCGCCTATAGCGCCACGCCCATTCGCGATGCGGTGAGCGCTCGCTTGGCCGGCACCGTCGATGCGTGGCGCGACGTCGCCGGACACTCGTCGGTTGCGATCGCGGACCGCCTGCGCGCCGACGAGATCGATGTCCTGGTGGTGGTGGCCGG
>CAZZLX010000005.1:0-26927 GCA_964655235.1 uncultured Rhizobium sp. | reverse complement strand
CCGAAGCCGACTTCGGCAAAGGCGAGCGCCGGCGTGTCTGCAGACGGTTGCGCCGGCAGGCTCGCCGGGCCGTCGACGATGAGCGCCGGCTCGTTCTCCAGCAGATCGAGCCGGCGGGTCGCACCGAAGGTGTCGGCGAGCTGGCGGCCGACATGGGCGATCTCGGAGATCGGCAGGAAGGCCGACATGCCGATCAGCGTCGCCAGCGGCACGAGGCCCGCGGGGATCGTGCCCGACGCCGCGAGGCCGGCGCCGGTCAGGGCGATCGCGAGACCGCCGAGGCCGGTCGTCGCCTCCAGCAGGTTGGCCTGCCGCGCCATGTCGCCGAGGAAGGCGAGGCGCGCATCGCCCAGCGTGCGGCTGAGCTCGGTGAGGTCGCGGCGGCGATCGTCCTCGCGCTGGAAGGCGACGACCTCGGCCAGCCCCTGCACCGTGTCGGTGACATGCGCGTTGAGGCGGCCCAAGGACATCCGCATCTCGGATCCCAGGCGGTCGACGCGCTTGCGCGCGAGCGCCGGGCTGGCCGCGGCGATGAGGAGGAACGGCGCGAGCACCACGGCGAGCCACGGGTTCATCCAGGCGAGCCCGATCAGCACGCCGGCCGGCACCAGTACACCGACCGCGGCTGGCACCAGCGTGTGGGCGACGAAATACTCGACGAGCTCGACATCGTGGGTTGCCATCGAGACGAGGTCGCCCGAGCGGCGGCGCAGCAGATAGGCGGGACCGAGGGTCGCGAGCTTCTGGAACAGCGCGAGGCGCATGTCGGCGACCATCCGGTAGGCGACGTCGTGGGCGAGCCAGGATTCGAGCCAGTGCAGCAGGCCGGCGGCGACCGCTGCGGCGAAGAGCCAGGTCACCAGCGCATCGAAGTTCGTGCCGGCCTTCAGGTCCATCACGATCAGCGCCGAGATCGCGCTGACGCCGATGAAGGCGATCACCCGGCCGAGGCCGAGCGCGAACGTCGCGACGATGCCCGCGCGCCACGGACCGACGCGGCGCCAGAGGCTGCCGAGGGCCGAGAGCGCGCTGCCGTGCGCGGCGACGATGCCGCTCTCGGGCTCGGGCGACGGCGCGGTCGCCTTGGTCTCGCCTTCGGTCGCGGCGTCGGTCTCGATCTTGGCGTCGCCGGCGATCAGGCGGTCGCCGCCGCGCGACTGCTCGGCCATCAGCTCGTGATAGAGGCCGCCCGCGCTCATCAGCGCCTGGTGCGTGCCGGACTCGACCAGCTTACCCTTGTCGAGGACGAAGATGCGGTCGGCGCCGATCACGCTGGAAAGGCGATGCGCGAAGACCAGCGTCGTGCGCCCGCTCATCAGCCGGTCGAGCGCTTCCTGGATCGCCGCTTCGTTCTCGGCGTCGACGGACGACAGCGCTTCGTCGAGCACGAGTATGGGGGCGTCCTTGAGCAGCGCCCGGGCGATCGCAAGACGCTGGCGCTGGCCGCCCGAGAGCTTGAGGCCGCGTTCGCCGACGACGGTCGCATAGCCCTGCGGCAGGCGCTGGATGAAGCCATGCGCATTCGCCGCGCGCGCCGCCGCCTCGATCTGCTCGGGCGTGGCGCCGGGGCGCGCGAGGCGGAGATTCTCTTCGACCGTGCCGTGAAAGAGGAACGTATCCTGGCCGACCACCGCGATCTGGCGGCGGAGGTCGGCGAGCGAGAGCTCGCGGGTATCGGCATCGCCGACACGGACCGTACCGCGGTCGGCGTCGTGGAAGCGCAGCAGCAGGCGCATGATCGTCGACTTGCCGGCGCCGGAGGGCCCGACGACGGCGATCCGCTGCCCGGCCTCGACCCTGAACGAGAGACCGTCGAGCGCGGCGCGCGTGGCTTCGGGATAGGCGAACGCCACGTTGTCGAAAGCAAGGCTGGGCTCGCGCACGACGAGGCCGGCCCTGGGCGTCTCCACGACCGCCGGCGTGCGCGCGAGGAAGCCCAGGATCGCCTCCGCCGCGGCCTGGCCCAGCATGCCGGCATGAAGCATGTCGCGAAGGTCGCGGAAGGGCCGGAAGGCCTCGACGCCGAGCATCAGCACGATCGCGAGGGACTCGAGGGGCATCGAACCGTCGACGACGCGATAGGCGCCGAGCGCCAGCGCTCCGGCGGCGCCGAGCGCGATCGCGCCGTCGGTGACACCGCGGGTCGCGACCGAGACCGAGAGCACCCACATCGTCGCGCGGTAGAGATCGGCCGAGCGTTCGCCGAGATGTTTCGCACGGTTGGCGGTCTGGCCGAAGGCGGCCAGCGTCGGCAGGCCCTGGATCGAATCCAGGAACTCGGCGGCAACGGCCGTGTAGGCGCGCGCCCGGGCGACGGCGCCGGCGGAGGCCCGGCGATGCAGCAGCGAGGGCAGGAAGAGCGCACCGAGCGCGGCGGCGAGCAGCACCAGGGCCACCGGCAGGTCGAGCCAGGCGAGGAAAACGAAGATGCCGACCGGCGTCACCAGCGCCACCAGCAGCTGCGGCAGGTAGGAGCCGAAATAGGTGTTGAGCTGCTCGACGGCCTCGTTCAGCACCAGCGTCGCCTCGCCGGTGCGGAGGCCCGAGACCGCGGCGGGACCGAGGCCGAGCAGGTGATCGAGAAGTTTCTGCCGGAGATGCTGGAGCACGGTCGCGGCCGTCCGCTGGGCGACGCGCGTGCGCCAGTTCTCGAGGCCGGCCCGGATCAGGATCATCGCCGCGGTCAGCGCCGCCGGCCAGAGGAGCTGGTGCACCGGCGCGCCGGTCAACGCGCGGGCGATCAGCCAGCCGAGCAGCGCCAGCCGCGCGACGCCGGCCGTGCTCGCCACGACGCCAAGCAAGGCGACGGCAAGGAGGCGGGCGCGCACGCCCTCGGTGAACGGCCAGAGGCGGGGATCGAAATACATGAAAAGGCGTCCGCGACGGGGAGCGAGGACACGATCCTAACGCAGGGGCTTGGTGCCACGCGAGTTAATTGCGAACGGTTCGCAACAAAAGCATCTCGCGTGCCCCTTTGTCTCCGAACCCGGTTCGGAGTATCGAAGCCACATGGCCCGGCCCCTGAGCATCCTCGTCGTCGACGATCAGGTCTCGACCCGCACTCTCATTGCGGAGGCATTGGCGGAAGACCGAGACGCCTCGGTCATGATCGCCAACGACGGCGACCACGCGCTGCGCATGGTTCTGGCGCACCGCTTCGACGCGATCGTTTGCGACGTGAAGATGGAACCGGTCGACGGGCTCTCCTTCCTTCGCGCACTCCGCGGCCACAAGGAGCAGGCGATCCGCGATATCCCGTTCATCGTCATGGCCACTACCGCGAGCCGCGAGGTGGTGATGGCGGCGCATAAGTTCGAGGCGAGCGCGATCATGGCCAAGCCCGTGTCGGTCGCGATGCTGAAGGCGCGGCTGCAGGTGATCCGCGACGCGAAGCTTCGTCCGCGCTGATCAGCGCCAGGAGGATTTCTCGTCCGGTTCGGCGACCGGGATGCTGCAGACGATGAATCCGCCGACCTCGGTCCGGTCGGGCTCGCCGAGCGGAACGACGAGGCGCAGCCAGTGATCGACCGGCACGCCGGGTGGCGGCTTGTGGCGGGTGAAAACGGGCACTCGTCGGTGTTCGCTCAGCAGGTACACCGCACGGAACATCTGCCCGACCGACGGTGGGAGTGAATCGACCTCTTCGCCCGTCATGTCGCGTCCGAAAGCGTCGGCGAGCGACTTGCCGAAGCTGTCATAGCGTAAAGCATTGTCGATCTTGGAGACGACGGCGATGATGTCGACGAGGTCGTCGAGGAACGACCGGTTGATGTCGGACCTGACCGGCAAGGCGGAACGCTCGCGCTGCGCGGTCCACCAGTGGTGGCGGAGCCGCTTCTGCCTGATGTCGACGAGATCGCTCTCGTCCGGATCGACGATCACTTCGATCGGCTGGTGAATGCCGTCCTGGATCAGGCGGTCGACGAAGCGGGCCATCGTCAGCGCCGATCCTCGACGCGCGTCGCCTCGGCGACCTCGCGCATGCGGGTGATCAGCCTCTGGAGCTCGGCCTCTTCCTCCTGACGCGCGCAATGCGAGACCTCGCGGCAGACATCGGCCAGCCGGCGATATCCGATGTTGCCGGCATGGCTGACCATGTCGTGCGTGTCGGAGGTGAGGCGCTTGCGGTCGAGAACGCCGAAGCCGAGCCCCTCGATGAATCCGTCCCAGGTGACCCAGAAGGTGGACTTGATCGTCTCCAGCCGCTCCGCGCCGACGATCCGGCGGATCGCATCCGTCGCCTGGCGGTCGATGATCGGCGCCTCGGCCGGCTGCGGCCGTTCCTCCGGCTTCGTGCCGAGCACCAAGGCAAGCTGCGCCGCAAGCGCGCGCTCGTCGATCGGCTTGGCGAGGTGGCCGTCCATGCCGGAATCGAGCGCTTCCGCGATCTGCTCCGGCAGCGCATTCGCGGTCAGCGCCACGATCGGCGTCCGCTGGCCGGGCGGCTCCAGCTTGCGTATCTCGCGTGCGACCTCGTAGCCGTCGAGATCCGGAAGGTTGATGTCGAGCAGGATCGCGTCGAAGGTGCCGGCGATCGCCGCGTCGACGGCTTCGGTGCCGCTCATCGCCGTGGTGACCTCATGCCCCTGCGAGCGCAGCATGGCGCCGGCGATCTCGAGGTTCATGGCCAAGTCGTCGACCAGCAGGATGCGGCCGGTCCGGTTTCCGGCGGCGATGATCGTCGCCTCGGACGGGGGCTCGGCGACGGCCTCGAGCGGCAGGGTGAGCTGCACCGTGGTGCCGATACCGAGCCGGCTCTCCAGCGTCAGCGAGCCGCCCATCAGCTCGGCCAGGCGCCGCGAGATGGAGAGCCCAAGGCCCGTGCCGCCGCGGCCGCGCGCGGCACGGGTCTCGACCTGGGTGAAGCGCTCGAAGACGGAATCGATCTTGTCCTTGGCGATCCCGATGCCGGTGTCCGCGACCTCGATCCTGAGGCCGCCCGGCGCGCCGTGGCGCTCGCCGCGGCCGACGTTGATGGCGACCACGCCGCGATCGGTGAACTTGATCGCGTTCGAGAGCAGGTTGATCAGGATCTGCTTGAGCCGCACCGGATCGAGCCTGATCCAGCGCGGCAGCGACGGATCGAACGTGCTCCTGAGCTCGAGCCCGCGAGCCGCAGCCTGGGGGGTCATCATCGAGCGTACTTCGTCGACCACCGACTCGAGCGGCACCGGCTTGGCGACGATGGTGAAGTTGCCGGCCTCGAGCTTGGAGTAGTCGAGGATGTCGTTGATGACGGCGAGCAGCTGCTCGCCCGCCGACTTGAGCTTGACCGCCCAGTCGACCTGCTGCGCGTCGAGCCGGCTCTTCATCAGCAGGTCGGCGTAGCCCAGCATGCCGCCGAGCGGCGTGCGGATCTCGTGGCTCATGTTGGCGAGGAAGGCGCCCTTGACGTCGGCCATCTGCTCGGCGGTCGCGCGCGCCGCCGCGGTTTCGGCCAGTGCCGTGCTCATCGAGCGCGAGTGGCGCCTCACGAGAAGGGCTACGGCCAGGATGAGGACGAGACCGCCGAAGGTGAGGCCGAGAAAGGGGTAGACCCGCAGCAGCCAGGCGCGACGGATCGTGTCGATCTCCGTCCCGGTGACGACGATCAGCGTCGGCTGCCGAAGCACGCGATAGGCGACCAGCCGCTCGATCCCGTCGACCGGCGAGCGCGACGTCACGATGCCATGCGTGACCGTTCCGTCGCCCCGCGCCTGCGACTGGATCACGCTTTGCGGCACCGGCGCGAAGTTGACCAGGTCGACTTCCGGGTATCTGGCGATGAAGACGCCGTCGGGGCGCAGGACGGAAACCGTGTCGGTGCCGAGCTGGCTGAAGAAGGGCCGGAAAACGTTGGGGTCGACCCGGGCGGCGATGACGCCGGCGAAGCCGCCGTCGGGCAGCAGCACGCGCCGCGAGACGGCGAAGGAGACGGTGTTCTGCGGGCGGGCGATCACGGGGCGGCCGATGAACAGCCCGGCCTTCGGGCTGTCGCGATGGATCAGGAAATGATCGCGGTCGGAGAGATCGGCACGCGAGGCGACCGGCGTCGCCGCCGAGGCGATCACGATGCCCTGCGCGTCCGTGAGGCCGAGCCCCTGCAGGACCGGCGACAGCGACTGGGCGCGCTTCAGCATCTCGTGCAGCTCCGACGCTGGCCGCGAGACGACGATCTCGTCGCTCAGCCGGTCCTCGTCGATGCTGTGCAGAGTGAGGTCGACGATCGAGACGACCTGCTGGACGTGCTCGGCGGCGATGGCGGCGGTCGCGCTCAGCCGCTGCTCCGTCTCGCGCCAGAAGGCGCGATAGTCGAAGGCCAGATAGAGCGCCGATGCGGCGACCAGCGCCGTCACGAGCAGGCCGAAGACCAGCTTTCCGTGCTGGTCGACGTCGAATGCAAGCGAACGACCGGCGACCTGCCGCTTGGCGACGGTCATCGCTTTATACCGGTCCTGTATTCGAGGGGCGGCGTTGCAAATGCATATCGGCGATCTGCGTATCGCTTATCAAACTGCGTATGCCGAGACCGGTCGCCAAGCAAGTCCGCGAAACGACGGAGCATCACGATAACGTCGAGAGCAGACCACGTAGTTGCCCCATGTGCTCGATCCGGCGAAAACGAGCCGCATTCGCAGGCGTCTCCGCGTGCTCGACCGCCCAGGTCAGTGCATGGGGAATGTGGATGGCCCAGCTTCCGGCGTCGAGTGCCGGAAGAATGTCGGATTTGAGGGAATTTCCGACCATCGCGCCGCGCTCGGCGCCGTCGCCATGACGCGAAAAAATTCGCGTGTAGGTGGCGGCGGTCTTCTCGCTGACGATCTCGACCGCGTCGAACAAATCTCCGAGCCCGGATTGCGCCAGCTTTCGTTCCTGGTCGAACAGGTCTCCCTTGGTGACGAGGATCAGGCGGTAGTCCCGGTCGAGCTCCTCCAGGGTCTCGCGCACATGGGGCAGCGTCTCGACCGGATGGCGCAGCATCTCGCGGCCTGCGGCCAGGATCTCGCCGATCACCTTCGCCGGCACGCGGCCCTCGGTGATCTCGACCGCCGTCTCGATCATCGACAGCGTGAAGCCCTTGATGCCGTAGCCGTAGCGGTCGAGGTTGCGGCGTTCGGTCTCGAGCAGGTGCGGGCCTAAGTCCTCGGGCGCGGCGTAGTCGGCGAGCAGCGCCTGGAAGCGGGCCTCCGTCAGCTTGAAGAACTGCTCGTTCTGCCAGAGCGTGTCGTCGGCATCGCAGCCGATCGCGGTGATGTTCCTCATCGGGCGAGGTCTAGCGCGACCGCGCTCCATCCTCAATCCGCGTCACGGATATGTCGCGATCTCGACCAGGTTTCCGTCGGGGTCGCGGCAATAGACCGAGGTCATCGGCCCGAGCGCGCCGGTTTTCGCAACCGGACCTTCGGTGATCGCGACACCGGCGAGTTCCAGATGTGCCCTCACCTCGGCCGGGGTCGCCGTGGTGATGAAGCAGATGTCGACCGACCCGGGAGCGTCGACGCGGCCGGTCTCCCAGTTCACGGCGCCGGTCGGGCGGAGGTTGAGCTTCTGCCGACCGAAGGCGAGCGCGGTGCGGCCGCCGGCGAAGATGACACGCGTCATGCCGAGCGCGCGCTCATACCAAGCCGCCATCGTCTCGACGTCGCGGCAATTGATGACGACATGGTCGATGCGGTCGATCGAGAAGCCCATCGGATCTAGGCCTCCACCAGCGTGCCGTTGCGGACCTTGGCGAGATAGGCCAGGACCTCGTCCATCGCCATCACGTCGCCGAGGTCGACGTCGATGTCGTGCAGGAAGACCTCGTGCGCGAGCTCGCAGCGCTCGCCCACGCCCTCGCGCGGCACGATCACGTGGAAGCTGTCGGTCGCGTCACGGCAGGTGGCGTAGACGCAATGGCTCGTCGACACGCCGACGACGATCAGGGTGTCGACGCGCGACATCGTCAGCATGTCGTGAAAGTTGGTCCCCTTGAACGCCGAAGCGTAACGCTTCCATACGATCTTCTCGGTCGGGCGACGCTCGAGCCTGGGGTCGATCTCCCAGACGCGGGGATCGTCGTCGGGAATGTTGATCGGCTGCTTGAGTTCGTGCGGGCTCTTCGGATGCGAGGGGTCGTGAGCGAAGCAGGTGAAGAAGACCGGCGCGCCAGCGGTCCGTGCGGCCTTCGCCAGCCGGGCCGCGGCCTCGACCACGCTTTCGACGTTGCTTCCGATCGTGTGCTTCGCGTCCGTCCAGAAGGCGGCGAGATCGATGACCGCCAGCGCCGGCCGCTTGCCGAAGCCGACCCGGCCCGCCCAGGACCGCGCCTTGTAGGCCTCCTTGAGCTCCGCCAGGTGCGCCTTGAGCGGCCCGCGCAATTCGTCGGGCAGGCGGAGGTCGCGCGAGCCGAATTTCGGCGCGGTGTCGTCGGCCATGAAGAGTCTCCTTCACAAGGATGACGAAGGATGAGCGCCCTGCCGTGGAACGTCCACAGGCGCCAACGCGGTGCGGTCGCATTTTCGTGGGTTGACTGGCGTCCGCAACGTTTCATGCTGGTGCGCTTCCGGGAGGAAACGAATGAAAATGTCGAGCTTCGCGATTGCGGCGGTCGTGCTGCTTCTGGCCTTGCCGGCCCTGGCGCAGAGCAAGCCCGAATACATCAGGTTCCAGCAGGGCAAGGGCGCGCTCTACAAGCCGGATGCAGGCCCCGCACCGCATGTCGGCGTGCTGGTGATGCACCGGACCGGCGACTACCTCGCGCATCCCGCCTGCACCGAGCTCTCGAAGCGCGGCTTCCTGCTGCTGTGCATGAACACGCGCTACGAGAACAACGAGACGATGGTCAACTTCGAGCGCCTGCCGCTCGACGTGAAGACCGGCGTCGAGTTCCTGAGGAAGCAGCCGGGCATCACCAAGGTGCTGCTGTTCGGCCATTCCGGCGGCGGCCCGCTGATGTCGCTCTACCAGGCGGTCGCCGAGAACGGCACGGGCTACTGCAAGGGCCCGAACAAGCTCAGCGAGTGCGGCGACGATCTCGCCAACCTGCCGAAGGCCGACGGCATCATCTTCGCCGACCCGAACCCGGGCAACTCGGTCAACACGCTCCGGCGCATCAATCCGGCGGTGCAGAACGAGAACAACCCGCCCGATCCGAAGCCGATCGCCGAGCTCGACATGTTCGATCCGAAGAACGGCTTCAACCCGAACGGTCCCTCGCAGTATTCGGAAGAGTTCCAGCAGCGCTACTTCAAGGCCCAGTCGGAGCGGATGAACCGCCTGATCAAGATCGCGCAGGACAAGCTCGCCCGCATCCGGGCCAAGGACTATCCCTATCCCGACGACGACGTCATGGTGATCCCGTGGAGCGGCAATCCGGGATCGGGCGCCGGCGGCTCGGAGAACGGTCTCTACGTCACGCAGACCGCGATGCCGTACTTCAACTCGACCTCGAAGCCGCAGAAGCTGCTGAAGAACGACGGCACGATCTCGGTCGAGGTCGTCGACAGCGTGCTGGTGCCGAACACCAAGGCCGGCGAGATCATCAAGGGCTTCCGCACCGGCACCAAGATCTTCACGCTCCGCTCCTTCCTCTCGGCGCAGGCGATCAAGTCGACGAGCTCCAAGGACGGCATCGACTGGTGCTCGTCGAACAACTCGACCGTCTGCGCGATCCAGTCGATCACGGTGCCGGTGCTGTTCATGGCGATGGGCAGCCACTACTACGTCGGCGACGGCGAGCGCTATCTGGAAGCGGCAAAGAGCCAGGACAAGGAGTTCCTGGTGATCGAGGGTGCCACCCACGGCTTCACGCCGTGCAAGCCCTGCGAGAAGACGCCGGGCCAGTACGCCAACTCGATGAAGAACCTGTTCGACTACACGGCCAAATGGGCGAACGCGCGCTTCTAGGCCGTCGCGCGCTCGTCGCCGGCCTGTTCGCCTCGGCAGCGTTTCCCGCACGCGCGGAGACGGCGCCCGAGGACCGCCGCCGCTTCATGGCGCGCGCCTTCGAGATGCGTGACGAGGCGATCCGGCGGGGCGACCAGCCGTTCGGTGCCGTCGTCGTGAAGGACGGCCGCATCGTCGGCGAAGGCATCAGCGCCGTGGTCACGCGGCCCGATCCGACCGCGCATGGCGAGATCGAGGCGATACGCGATGCCGCCCGGCGGCTGGGCACCCGCGACCTCGCCGGTGCGGAACTCTTCACCACGTTCCGTCCGTGCCCGATGTGCGAGGCCGCGGCCGCCTGGGCCGGCATCGCGCGTGTCTGGCATGGCGAGCCGATCGCCGACGGCGGCGTTCCCCGGCTTTCGCGCTGAGGCGGCGGGCTAGGCGGCGGCGTCCGGCACCGGCCGCCCTGTCGGCCGGTCCTGCACGATCCTGCCGTCTACCAGGTGCACGCGGCGATCGGTCCGGGCCGCGAGATCGAGGTCGTGGGTGACGGCGACCACGGTGCGGCCCTGCCGGTCGACCAGATCGCGGAGGATGCCGAACACCTGCTCGCTCGCCTTCGAATCGAGCGAACCGGTCGGCTCGTCGGCGAGGATAACGCGCGGGTCGTTGGCGAGCGCGCGGGCGACGGCAACGCGTTGGCGTTGCCCGCCGGAGAGCTGGTCCGGCCGTTTGCCCAGGTGGTCGGCGAGGCCGAGCGAGGCCAGCAGCTCCTCGGCGCGCGCCCGCGCGGCCTCGGGCGTGAGCCGGCCGAGCGCCCGCATCGGCAGCATCACGTTGTCGCGGATCGAGAACTCCGGCAGCAGGAAATGAAACTGGAAGACGAAGCCGAGCGTCGAAAGGCGGAGATGGGCGCGCGTGTCCTCGTCCATCGTCGCGGTCGCCCGACCGTCGACCAGGATCTCGCCCGCGGTCGGAACGTCGAGGAGCCCGAGCAGATAGAGCAGCGACGATTTGCCTGATCCCGAGGGACCGGTGACCGCGACGAACTCGTTGCCGCCGATGTCGAGGTCGACGTCGCGGACCAGCGTGGTCGGAACCACGCCCGGCAGCACGCGGGTGACGCCGCGCGCGCGGATGATCGGCGCGCCGCCGCTCACGTCGCCCCGCGGATGATCTCGACCGGATGGGCGCGCGCCGCCTTGCGGGCGGGTACGAAGCCCGCGACCAGCGAAGATCCGACCGCGACCGCGGTCGCGATCGCATAGTGCAGCGGGGAGTAGGCGAGGGGCAGGGTGCTCGAATCCATGAACGGGTTCTTGATCTCGACCGAACCGAGGGCGAGACAAAGGACGTATCCGAGCCCCCAGCCGAGCACCGCGCCGGCGAACCCGATCAGCGCCGCCTCGAACACGAAGATCCGTCGCACCGTCGACTGCCTGAAGCCGAGGGACTTCATGATCGCGATGTCGCGCGCCTTCTCATGCGTGATGGTCGAGATGATGTTGTAGGTGCCGAAACTGGCGACCAGCAGGATGGCGCCGACGACCGTGTACATGATGATGTTGCGGATCACCAAGGTGGAGAGCAGGTCCTCGTTCGCCTCCTGCCACGATACCGACTTGTAGCCGGTCTCGCTCTCGATCCGCCGGGCCGTCGCCAGCGCCGCCATCGGGTCGCCGAGGCGGACGCGGATCTCGTTCACGAGCCCGGTCTGCGCCGCCAGGATCTGCGCAGTCTTCAGCATCGCATAGACCGTGCCTTCGTCGATGGCACGGACGCCGGTATGGAAGATGCCGACGACCTGCGCGCCGATGCGGCCGCGCTCGCCCTGGATCGTCAGGTTGGCGCCGACGCGCGCGCCCAGCTTCTCCGCCAGCCGGTCGCCGAGGATCACGGCATTGGTGGCGCGGTAGAGAGAGGCAAGGGAGCCCTCGCGCATCTTGGCGACCAGGTTGGAGACCCGGGGCTCCTTGTTCGGGTCGATGCCGACGACGGCGGCGCCGACGTCGCGGCCGGCGTAGCGGATGATCGCGCGGGTCTGCACCGACGGCGCCGACGCGCCCTGGATCCAGCCGTCGAGCCCGTCGAGGGTGGCCAGCGGGTTCTTGATTCCGCGCCGGCGGACTGCCGGTGTGAGGCCATGGATCTCGGCGGCGGCGTAGTCGGCCTCCGCCGGCTGCGGCGGCGGGGCGCGGCGCTCGTCGGAGACGGTGATGTGCGGCAGCGCGTCGACGAGCTGGCGGATGAAGTCCTCCTGCGAGCCCTCCATCAGCGCCGCCATCATGATCGAGAAGCCGACGCCGACCGCGACGCCGCTGAGCGCGACCAGGGTCTGGCGCGCGCGGGCGCGGATGTGGGTCCAGGCGATCTCGGCGGCGAGCATCATGGGGCCGTGGCGCGGACGCGGACGCGCGCGCCGTCGGCAATGCCGGATTCGGTCGGAATCGCCAGCCGATCGCCGTCGCCGAGGCCGGCGATCACCTCGACCGCGCGGCTGCCGCGGATGCCGACCGTCACCGGCCGACGGTGCACGCGCTCGCCCTCGACAACCAGAACGACGCCGTCCTGGATCGCGTTCGCCGGCACCAGAAGCGCATTCGGCTTCTCGCGGGCGATTATGTTGGCTTCCACGCTCATGCCGATCATCAGCGGCGTGTCGTCGGGAAGCGAGACGCGCACGCGATAGGTCTTGGCGACGGAATCGCCGAGCGGCGTGATCTCGCGCACCCGTCCTTCGAGACGCCGTCCGACGAAGGCGTCGGTACGGAACAGCGCGACCTGGCCGAGGGCGATGCGCGGGATGTCCTCCTCGTTGACCTCGGCCGTCACCTGCAGCGGCTTCGGAACGCCGATGCGGAACAGGGTCTGGCCCGTGTCGGCGATCTCGCCGATCTCGCCGTCGCGGCGCAGCACGACGCCGTCCATCGGCGAGAGGATCACGTAGTCGGCGAGCCTCTCCTGCTGCACCGCGATCTGCGCCTGGATCTGGCGAAGCTCGCTCGTGGCGCGCTCGAGCGCCTGGCGGGTGGTGACGTCGCGGCCGATCAGGTCGGTCTGGCGGGCGAACTCGCGGCGGGCGAACTCCTCGCGCGCCTTCAGGTCGCGGAGCTGTGCCTGTTGCTCGCGGTCGTCGAGACGGGCGAGCACGTCGCCCTTCGCCACCGTGCGGCCCTCGCAGTCGCAGATCTCGACGATGCGCTCGCGCATCAGGCTCGTGACCTTGGCCCAGCGGACCGGCTCGACCGCCCCGGTGCCGTAGACGATCTCGGCCGCGGTCCCGCGCTCCGGCAGAACGACCGCGACCTCGATGGGACGAAGCAGCCACCAGGCGCCGAGGCCGATGGCGGCCGCCAGCACGACCAGCCATATGATCCGTCCGAGCATGCGCACGCCGATACCTGCGTCTCCTTTCGCCGGAAGCGGAATGCACCGGCGGCGAGCGATACTAGGGCCGACGTTCCAGAGGTGATTTGATCCAGATCAGACGGCGATCTCGGCCGTCACAGGAAGGAGTCTAGGCGTATGACCCAGAGAATCCGGCCGTTCCTGATGTTCGAAGGCAGGGCCGAGGAGGCGATGCGCTTCTACGTCTCGCTTTTTCAGGATGCGGAGATCCTGGACATCGAGCGGTGGAAGGCGGGCGAGCCGGGCGTCGAGGGCGCGTTCAAGCTCGGACGCTGCGTTGTCGGCGGGCAGACGCTGGTGTGCTTCGACAGCCCCATGCCGCACGCCTTCACCTTCACGCCGTCGATCTCGCTCTATGTCGACTGCACGAGCGAGGAGGACATCCGGAAGGTAACGGCGGCGCTGGCCGACGGCGGCAAGGAGCTGATGCCCTTGAGCAACTACGGCTTCGGCCGCCTCTTCGCCTGGGTCGCCGACCGCTTCGGCGTCTCCTGGCAACTCATCCTCCCGTGATAAGGTCTGCGTCATGGAAGACTTCTTCTCCCCGACCTACGCCGAAGCGCGGAAGCGCTTCCTCGCCGCTGCCGGCGCCAACCTCGCCGGCAGCTATCCGCATCCGCTGAAGGGACCCGACGGCGGCGACCTCGCGACCGACGTGGCGCGGCTAGGGCCGACGGATGCGCGCCGCGTGCTGGTCCTCGAATCCGGCACGCATGGCGCCGAAGGCTTCTGCGGCTCGGCGATCCAGCTGGCGCTGCTCAAGTCGCCGCCGGCGCTCGCGCCCGACACGGCGATCCTTTTGGTGCACGCGATCAATCCTCACGGCTTCGCCTGGATCCGTCGCGTGACCGAGGACAATGTCGACCTCAACCGCAACTTCGTCGACTTCTCGAAGCCGCTGCCCGAGAATCCGGGCTACGACGAGCTCGCCGACGCGCTGCTGCCGAAGGCCTGGACCGAGGCGTCGCTGGCCCAGGCGCGCGACACGCTGGAAGCCTATCGGGCCAAGCATGGCGAGCGCGCCTTCGTCACCGGGACCGGCGGCGGCCAGTACAAGCATCCGCGCGGGCTCTTCTTCGGCGGCACCAGGCCGACCTGGTCGCGCGAGACGGTGGCCAAGGTGTGCCGCGACCACCTTTCCGGCGTCGCGCACGCGGCGCTGATCGACGTGCATTCGGGTCTCGGGCCCTACGGCTACGGCGAGCCGCTGACCGCATTGTCGCCGGGGAGTCCCGAGGAGGTGCGGGCGCGGGCCTGGTACGGCGACGAGCTCCGCAACACGCAGGCGGCGAACTCGGCCTATGCCGGGACCCAGGCGAGCATCCTGGTCGGATACACCGGCGGCGCGCCCTGGGCCTCGTGGACGCCGATCGGCCTCGAATACGGCACGCGCTCGCGCGAGGACGTGCGCCGCGCGCTTCGGCACGAGCATTGGCTTTATGCCCATGGCGACGCCAACGGCCCGGAGGCGCCGAAGATCAAGGCCGCGCTCAAGGACGTGTTCTGCCCGGACGAGCCGGAATGGAAGCGGAAGGTGCTGGAACGCGGGGCCGAGATGGTGGGCAAGGCGCTGAAGGGCCTCGCCCAGGCCTAGTCTTCGCCGGAATCGATCGGCGAGGCGAGATCGCGGAGCCCGTCGCCGAGCGCGTTGATCGCGATCACCAGAAGGATGATCAGCGCGCCCGGGAGCACGATCAGGTAGGGCTTGAAGAACATGAAGTTGCGGCCCTCGCTGACCAGGAGGCCCCAGGACGCGTTCGGCGGCGGCAAGCCGAGCCCGAGGAACGACAGGCTCGCCTCTGCCAGGATCGCCGCCGCCATCTCCAGCGTGGCGACGACGATCAGCGGGCTCGTCACGTTCGGCAGCACCTCGCGCTTCAGGATCCGCGCCTGGGTCGAGCCGACGGCGATCGCCGCCGAGACGTAGTCCTGGGCGCGCACCTGCTGGGTGGCGCTGCGCACGACCAGCGCGAAGCGGTCCCAGAGCAGGAAGCCCAGCACGCAGACGACCGAGACCAGCGAGCCCTTCACCACCGCGAGCAATGCCAGCGCGGTCAGGATGCCGGGCAGGCTGAGCCGCGTGGCGATCACGTACATGATCGCCGCATCGATGCGGCCGCCGTAGTAGCCGCCGAGCAGCCCCAGCGCCGCGCCGATGACGCCGGCGATCAGCGTCGCCGACACGCCGACCAGCAGCGAGATGCGGCTGCCGAGGATCAGGCGGCTGAGGAAGTCGCGGCCGAGGTGGTCGGTGCCGAGCGGGTGCGTCCAGGTACCGGCCACGTCCCAGACCGGCGGCAGCAAGCGCTTCGAGAGATCCTGCAGATAGGGATCGTGCGGCATCAGCAGCGGCGCCAGCACCGCCATCAGCACGATCGCGAGGATCACCGAGGCGCCGGCGACGAAGCCACCATGGCGCGATGCGCGTCTCAGTCGCACGCGCCAGCGCGGCTCCGGGATCGCCTCGTCGCTCATCCGAGCCGGATCCTCGGGTCGATCAGCGCATTGGCGACGTCGGCCAGCAGCGTCAGCGCCGTATAGGCGAGCGCCACGAAGATCAGGATGCTCTGCACCACCGGGAAGTCGCCGCGCAGGATCGAGCGGTAGGCGAGGAGCCCGATGCCGTCGAGCGCGAACACCGACTCGACGATCACCGAGCCGCCGAGAAGCGTGCCGAGCTGTACGGCGGCCAGCGCCAGGACCGGCAGCAGCGCGTTCGGCAGCGCATGCACCGCCATCAGCGTCCGTTCGGCTAGGCCCTTGGCGCGCGCGGTGCGGATATAGTCGGTCGAGAGCGCCTCGAGCATGCCGCTCCGCGTCAGCCGCATCAGGCCAGGCAGCGAGGAGGCGGCGAGCGTCACCGTCGGCAGGATGAAATGCGCCCAGGTGTCCGATCCCGAGATCGGCGTCCAGCGCAGCATCACGCCGAAGACGACGATCAGCACCAGCGCCAGCCAGAAGCTCGGCACCGCCTGGCCGAGCACGGCGGTGACCAGGCTCAGGCGGTCGATCCACGAGCGCGGATGCATCGCCGCGATCATGCCGAGCGGGATGCCGACGACGATGGATAGGATCAGCGCATAGACCGCAAGCTGAAGCGTGACGGGGAGACGCGCGAGGATCATGTCGAGGACCGGCTCGCCCGAGAACAGCGAGCGGCCGAGATCTCCCGTGGCGAGGTCCAGCGACCACTTCGCGAACTGCACGGGAAGCGGCCGGTCGAGACCATGCTTGGCGCGCGCGGATTCGATCTCGGCCGGCGTGGCGCCTTCGCCGGCGAGCTCGGCGGCGAGGTCGCCGGAAAGCCTGAGCAGGCTGAAGCCCACGACCGACACCGTCACCGCGACCAGGACCGCGACGACGAACCGGGTCAGGACGACCTGCAGCACGGGGATGTCGGACCGGTGAAGAGGCTACTTCCAGCCGATCTGGCTCAGGACCGGCACGTCGACGCGGGTCGGCGTGTAGTCGACCTCGGCGGAGGTCACGTAGTTCACCGTGTTTGTGTAGAGCGGCACCGTGTAGGACTTCTCGGCGATGCGCGTCAGCGCCTGGCGGTATACCTGGGCGCGCCTCGCCTGATCGGCGGTCGAGGATGCGAGCTTCACCCAGTCGGCGATTTCCTGGTCGCGCGCGTAGTCCGCATTGCCCATGTCGAAGAACACCGGCAGCGCGGACGCGACGTCGTAAATGCCGCCGCCGCCCCAGCCCAGCACGCTCATCTGCGACTGGCCCTTGAGGAAGTTGCCGCGCCATGTCGGCAGCGGCGCGGTCTCGATCTTGGTGCGGACGCCGACGGCGGTGAGGTAGCCCTGGATCGCCTCCGCCACGGTCTTGAGATCGACCGAGGCGGCGAGCGTCAGATTGACGCCGCCGGCGTGGCCGGCCTCGGCGAGCAGCTTCTTCGCCTGCGCCGGGTCGTAGGCGACCTTCGGCAGGTCCTGCACGCAATGGTTCATCGCCGGGTGACACTGCGCCGCGAGCGCCTTCGAGCCGCCGCCGATCAGACGGTTCGCGATCGCGTCGCGGTCGATCGCGTGCGCGATGGCGCGGCGCACGCGCTCGTCCTTGAGCGCCGAGTCGCCGGCGCGTCCGGTCGCGTCGAGGCTCAAGAAGGTGATGCGGATCGTGTCGCCGAACAGCACCTTGAGCTGCGGGTTGAGCTTCAGGTTCTCGGCCTGGTCGGGCGGCATGTCCTGGGCGAAGTCGAGGCGGCCGGCCATCAGCTCGGCGACCTGCGTCTGCAGGTCGGGGACGATGCGGATGTTGACGTTGGCGATCCGCGCCTTCGGCTTCGGCCCGGCGAAGTAGCCATCGAAGGCCTGGAGCGCGACGCCCTTGCCGGGATTGACCTCGCGCGCGCGGTAGGGGCCGGTGCCGACCGGCTTGGTCGCGTGGCTCATGTGGCCCTGGGCCGCGGTGTGCTTGGCCGGCCATACGAGGAAGCGCGCGGCGAGCAGGAACTCGGCGACCGGCTCGGGGCGGACCAGCGCGAGGCGCACGCGGTGCGAGGACAGCTTCTCCACATCCTTGACGAACAGGAAGGCGCTTTCCTGCTGGCGCAGCTTGTTCTCGGGATCGATGACGAACTTGACCGTGTAGACGACGTCGTCGGCATCGAAGGCGTCGCCATTGTGAAACTTCACGCCTTCGCGGAGGTCGAGCTCGATCGTGCGCTCGTCCTTCCAGGTCCACGACTTCGCCAGCAGGCCGGTCGCCTGGCCGGTGGCAGGGTCCTGGTAGAGCAGCGTGTCGTAGATCGCCGACGACAGCGTCGCGGACTCGCGGGAGTCGGTGTGGATGCGGTCGACGAAGTCGGTCTCGCGCTGGAACGCGAACTCGAGCGTGTCGTTGCGCTTGCCGGCGGTTGCGGGCGCCGAGACCGCCGCCAATCCGAGAGTGACGGCGAGCGCTGCCGCCGCGACGACCTTTCCCTGAGCCATGTGTCGATCCGTTCCCTGAAGACCGGCGGCATCATAGGCCGCGTCCGCCTCGCGGACCATGACAGACGCGGTGCCGGCTGGTACCACTCTCCCCGATCACCTTTCCCGGCACCTGATGACCTTCGCCCGTTTCCTCCCGGCCGCGCTTCTCGCCGTGCTTCTCTCGGCCTGCGCCGCGCCGCAGCCGCCCCAGCCTACGCCGGCGGCAGGTCAGTCGCCCGCCGTCGCCGCGCCGCCCCCGCCTCCGCCCGCGCCGAAGATGATCGAGGAGTCCTGGCTGATGCCCGGCGGTCCCGGCGAGGACGGGAAGCCGGCGATGCTGAAGACGCGGATGTACTTCCCGCAGGGCAACGGCCCGTTCCCGGTCGCCGTGCTGAACCATGGCTCGCCCGGCGAGCCCGCGCGCCAGTTCATGCAGCCGCCGAACTTCCGCCACGTCGCCGAGTGGTTCGTCGCCCGCGGTTACGCGGTCGCGGTGCCGATGCGCCGGGGCTACGGCGACACCGGCGCCTGGCCTGAGAATCCGGGTCCCTGCAACGACCCCGACTTCGTCGCCGCCGGCAAGGCGGCGGCCGATGACATCCTCGGCGTGGTCGGCCGGCTGCGGCTGCTCAGGATCGTCAGGCCCGACCGCATCCTGCTGGTAGGCCAGTCGGCCGGCGGCTTCGGCGTCGTCGCCGCGACCGCGGGCAACCCGGCCGGCGTCTTCG
The DNA here is from genome assembly GCA_964655235.1 of uncultured Rhizobium sp. GTDB lineage: Bacteria > Pseudomonadota > Alphaproteobacteria > SHVZ01 > SHVZ01 > SHVZ01. The sequence continues at coordinate 8,017 of CAZZLX010000005.1, read as the reverse complement.
GTGCGATCAACGTCGCCGGCGGTCGTCTCGGCGGGCCCGAGAACGAGCGCTGCGCGCCCGACCGCCTGGTCGCCGCGGCGGAGGCCTTCGGCAAGACCGCGAAGGTGCCGACGCTGTGGCTCTATTCGGAGAACGACAGCTACTTCAATCCGGACCTGTCGCGCGCGATGGTCTCGGCCTATGGCGGCGCCGGCGGACGCGCCGTCTACGTGCTGCTGCCCCCGTTCAAGGACGACGGGCACACGATGTTCGCCGATCCGGACGGGCTCGCCTACTTCGCGCGCTACGTCGCCTCGTTCGTCGAGGCGCTCGAGTAGCGTTCACTTGAAGCTGCACTCGTTGGCGACGCAGCGGCAGGCGCCGCTGTCGCCGGCCGGATCGACGCACCAGCCGTCGCCGTGGCGCTGGTCGTCGGCCCAGTCGCCGTCGTAGCGGCGGCCATCGGCCCAGATCCGCAGGCCCTTTCCGGTCATCCGGTCGCGCGCGAAGTCGCCGACATAGAGGCTCTCGCCCGGCCAAAGATAGGCGCCGTGGCCGTGGCGCTTGCCGTCGATGAAGGTGCCTTCGTAGCGCTGGCCGGTCGCCCAGATGTAGACGCCCTCGCCGGTGCGCTCGTCGTCGAGGAACTCGCCCCAGTAGCGGTCACCGTTCGCCCAGAGCCGGAAACCCTGGCCGTTGTAGCGGCCGTCCAGAAGCTCGCCGTCGTAGTACCCGCCGTCCGGATAGGCGTAGATGCCGCGGCCGGTGATCTTGCCGTCGACGAAGTCGCCCTCGTAGCGGTCGCCGTTGGCGAAGAGATAGAGGCCCTTGCCGGTGCGGCGTCCATCGACGAAGTCGCCCTCGTAGCGATCGCCGGCAAAGGGCGAGTCGCCGCCCCAGATGCGGACGCCGCGGCCGTGGAACTGCCCCTCGCGGAAGCCCCCTTCGTAGCGGCTGCCGCTCGGCCAGGTGTAGACGCCGGTGCCCGACGGCAGGCCGTCCGCGAACTGGCCTTCGTAGCGCTGGCCGTTCAGAAGCTCGAAGGCGCCGTCGCCGTGCATCGCGCCCGCCCGCATCGTTCCCTCGTAGATGAAGACCGGGCGGTCGCGGGCGATCCAGGCGAGGCGGCCCTGTCCCTCAGCCGCACCGGCGACGCAGGCGCCGTCCCAGAGCGGAACCTCGCCCGGCGCACGGGCCTCGTTGCGGACCCGGCATCCGTTGCGCGGATCCGCTGTCCACGACTCCGCCATTGCAGGCCACGAATGAAGCAATGAGAGAAGCAGGAGCAGCGCACGCATGGCCGGGAGGATAGCATCGGGCTAGACTCGGACGCCCATATTCGAGGGATCCCCATGCGCATCGTCCGCCGCATCGTCCTCGCACTCGCCTTCGTCGTCGGCGTTGCTGCGCCGGCCGCGGCGCAGCCCGATCCCTGGGCCAAGGCGGCGCGGAAGCCCGGCCTGGTTCAGGCGATCTCGCCCAAGCTCAACGAGGAGGCATGGTTCGTTCCGGGCGGCGGCGATGCCGTGCTCAAGGCGCGGGTCTTCCGGCCAGCCGGCAACGGCCCGTTCAAGGTGGCGATCATCAATCACGGCTCGCCGCCGAGCGGGGCGGATCGACCCAAGATGAGCGTGCCGTCCTTCCGTGCCGCCAGCGAGTGGCTGGTGGAGCGCGGCTTCATGGTCGTGCTGCCGCTTCGTCGCGGCTACGGCGAACCGGAGGACGCGCCGTGGCCGGAGAAGTACGGCACTTGCAACAATGCGAACTACATCGCCGCCGGCAAGGCCGCGGCGGACGACATCGAAGCCGTGGTCCGCTACGCCCGCACCCTGCCGATGGTGCGGAAAGACCGCGTGGTACTGATCGGCCAGTCGGCGGGCGGCTTCGGCGTGGTGGCGAGCGCGGGCCGCAACATCGATGGCGTGGTCGCGGTGATCAACTTCGCCGGCGGGCGGGGAGGACATCAGGGCGAGAGCGGCCGGGAAAACTGCGGCGTCGATCGCCTCGTCACGGCGATGCGGACCTTCGGCGGCGGCGCCAAGGTGCCCTCGCTTTGGCTTTACACGAAGAACGACACGTACTTCGAGCCGTCTCTCTCCCAGCGCATGGCCGAGGCCTACAAGGCCGGCGGCGGCAACGTCGACTACCGCCTGCTGCCCGCGTTCAAGAACGAAGGCCACGAGATGTTCGGCAGCGCCGACGGCCGCACGCTATGGACCGGCCCGGTCGAGGAGTACCTTAAGAAGGTGGAGTAATTGACATTACACTCATGTGTAACTACATCAATGTAGTTACACATGAGCATTTCCTGGTCATGGGATCCCGCGAAGAATCGCGCGAACCAGCGAAAACATGGTCTCAGTTTCGAGACCGCCCAGGAGGTTTTTCGCGACCCGCTCGCGCTTTCTCGCCTTGAGGGCACTAGCGACGAGGAGCGTTGGCAAACGATCGGCATTGTAGGGCTTACGACGGTTCTCGTAGTCCACACCACTCCGATCGAAGGAGCAGATGGTGAAGAAGCAGGGCGGATCATCAGCGCACGGAAAGCAACGCCGCACGAAAGGCGGGCATACCAAGGTGGCGACTTCTGATCGGCTGAGGGCGGGACAGCTAGCCGAACTAGCTAAGCTGCAGGAGCTACCTGACGATCAGATCGACACGACTGATCCGGTGGAGATCCGCGATTGGTCGGACGCGAAGCGTGGAGCATTTTATCGTCCAGTTAAGCAACAGATCACGCTGAGGATCGACTCAGATGTTGTCGATTGGTTTAGAAGCCAAACGTCTGAAGGCCAGGGATATCAAACCAGCATAAATCGCGCTCTTCGTGACCATGTGAAGCGCAATAGTCGCCTGCGAAGAGTGGGCTGAAAAAACGCGATACAAGCGTTCCGCTTGACGTCTATCCCGGCCCCGTGCATCCTCCGGCGCATGAACCGGTCGATCATGATCGCACGTCGTTGGTGGTGGCGGAGCTGACAGGCGGCCGCCGCGAACGACTTTGATCGATCGAAAGGGGCCGCCAGGGAGACCGGGCGGCCTTTGAAGTTTCTAGACCCTCCCTGAAATCCAAGCCTCCCGGTCGACCGACTTAGGTCCGAACCGTCGTAACTGGGAGCTTGTGACATGTCTCGTCCCGTTGAGCCGCGCTTCGACCGATACACGACCAAGGGCGGCATCGCCGTCGAGCGCCACAGCCTGATCCTGCCCGAGGGCGACGTCGCCGAGCCGCTGGTGCGGGCCCTCGACCACAAGCTCGGCTGCTTCTTCTCCTCCTCGGTCGAGTTCCCGGGCCGCTACTCGCGCTGGGACATCGGCTTCAAGAACCCGCCGGTGATGATCACCGGCCGCGGCCGCACGTTCAAAGTCCAGGCGCTCAACGCGCGCGGCAAGATCCTGATGCGCGCGATCTGCGGCGCGCTCGAGACCGCCGACACGGTCGAGGCGCTTATCGCCGGCGACGGCGAGCTTTCGGGCCGCGTGCGCGAGCCGGCCGAGCGCTTCCCCGAGGAACAGCGCTCGCGCCAGCCGAGCCTGTTCTCGGTGATGCGCAAGCTGGTGGATCTGTTCTCTTCGGACGAAGAGCCGCATCTCGGCCTCTACGGCGCCTTCGGCTACGACCTGGCTTTCCAGTTCGAGCGCATCCGCCAGCGCCTCACGCGCTCGGCCGACCAGCGCGACCTCGTCGTCTACCTGCCCGACGAGATCCTGGCGATCGATCACCAGCGCCACCAGCCGATGCTCTACCGCTACGACTTCGTCGTCGACGGCTACCAGACGCACGATCTGCCGCGCGACGGCGGCGATCATCCGTTCCGTCTCGGCAATGGCGGCGACGCGGTCACCACCGATCATGCGCCGGGCGAGTATCCGAAGATCGTCGACGTCGCGAAGGAGAGCTTCGCCCGCGGCGACCTGTTCGAGGTGGTTCCCGGCCAGACCTTCGGCGAGGCAACCACCGCCTCGCCGTCGCGCGTCTTCGACGTGCTGAAGGACCTGAACCCGGCGCCCTACGGCGCGCTGATGAATCTCGGCGACGGCGAGTTCCTGGTCTCGGCCTCGCCCGAGATGTTCGTCCGCGTCGACGGGCGCCGCATCGAGACCAGCCCGATCTCGGGCACGATCGCACGCGGCCGCGACGCGATCGGCGATGCCGGCCAGATCCTGAAGCTGCTCAACTCGCAGAAGGACGCGGCCGAGCTCACGATGTGCACCGACGTCGACCGCAACGACAAGGCGCGGGTCTGCGAGCCGGGCACCGTGCGCGTGATCGGCCGCCGCCAGATCGAGATGTATTCGCGCCTCATCCATACGGTCGATCACGTCGAAGGCCATCTGCGCGAGGGCTACGACGCGCTCGACGGCTTCCTCACGCATGCCTGGGCGGTCACCGTCACCGGCGCGCCGAAGCTGTGGGCGATGCAGTTCCTCGAGGACCACGAGAAGTCGCCGCGCCGCTGGTACGGCGGCGCCATCGGCTGGATCGGCTTCAACGGCAATCTCAACACCGGCCTGACGCTGCGCACGATCCGCATGAAGGACGGCATCGCGGAGGTGCGCGCCGGGGCCACGCTGCTGTTCGATTCCGAGCCCGAGGCCGAGGACGCGGAGTGCAAGCTGAAGGCATCGGCGATGCTGGCGGCGATCCGCCAGGCGAGCCAGGCGCCGAAACCGAAGCAGGCGCAGGCCGCCAAGCAGCAGCCGGGCAAGGACCTGAACGTGCTGCTGGTCGACCACGAGGACAGCTTCGTCCACATGCTGGCCGACTACATCAGGCAGACCGGCGCCAATGTGACGACGCTGCGCCACGGGCTCGCGGCGGAGGCGATCTCGAAGTCGCCGCCGGACCTGGTCGTGCTGTCGCCGGGGCCAGGCCGTCCGTCGGACTTCGCGATGACCGCGACCTTGGATGCCGCGCTCGGGCGCAACGTGCCGATCTTCGGCGTGTGCCTAGGCCTGCAAGGACTGGTCGAGCACTTTGGTGGAAGTCTGGGGCAGCTCGGCGAGCCGATGCACGGCAAGGCTTCGGTGGTGACGCCCGAGCCCGGCCGTTTCCTCGCAGGCCTGCCGGAGAAATTCACCGTCGGCCGCTACCACTCGCTGTTCGCGAAGCCGGAGACGCTGCCGGCCTCGCTGCTGGTGACGGCCAGGACCGAGGACGGCGTGATCATGGCGATCGAGCATAAGGACTTGGCCATCGCCGCCGTGCAGTTCCACCCGGAATCGATCCTGACCTTGGAAGACGGCCTCGGCTTCAAGCTGATCAGCGAGATCGTGTCGCGATTGGCGCGCCGGAGCGAGGAGAAGCGGACGGGAACGAGCGGCTAAGCCCAGCGCCTCGGATACTTCGCGAGCCCGCCCCAGTTGTTGAAGACCAGGGCGGCAACGAGGAGGATCGCAAGTCCGACCGCAACCGGCGCCAGCAGAAATGACCAACCGGCGTGGTTCAGGATCACAATGATCGGATCCGCACCGGCGGGCGAGTGGATGGTGCGGGTCAGCTGCATGAGGGTCAGGGCGGTCGCGACTGCGGCAGCCATGACCCACCATTCGGTGCCGAGAAGGTGCAGGAAGGCGATTCCGACGGTGGTGGCGATAAGATGGCCGCCGAGGAAGCTGCGTGGCTGCGCCATGTCACTGTCGGGCATGCCGAAGAGGATCACCGCCGATCCGCCAAGCGAAGCGAGAACGAAAGGTAGGTGCGCTGCATCGAAGGTGAGGGCGGCGACGCCGATAGCGGCGGCCGCGGCGATCCAGGCGACGGCGAGAAGCTTGATGCGGCGACCCAAAGCTTCGTCTAGCCCGGTTTTCGCTGCAGCACGGTGCGGATGCGCTCGGCGAGCGCGTGCTTCTTCACCGGCTTGACCAGGAAGGCGTCGACCTCGAGCGCGCGGGCGCGGTCGATGAACTCGGGCACCGCGTGGCTGGAGAGCATGATCGTCGGGATGCGGTCGCCGCCGGTCCTGCCCTTGTCGCGAAGCCGCGTGATCAGCTCGAAGCCGCCCATCGGCTCCATGTTGATGTCGCAGATCATCAGGCCCGGGGGCGTCTCGTCGCAGACCTTGAGCGCGGCGCCGCCGTCGGGGGCGGTCTGCACCTTGGTGAAGCCGATCTGGCGAAGCTGGTTGGCGACCAGGTCGCGGACGAAGTCGTTGTCGTCGACCACCAAGGCCATGACCTCGGCGAACTCTCCCTGCGGCGAGGACGCCGCGCCGACTGCAGCCATGTGCGCCTCCTTAAGGGTTTCCCAGCCGGTCGGCGCTCTTAATCGGTGCCATGGCAAAACTTTACCATGGCCGTTCGCACCCGGACGAGGGGAAAGCTGAACGGATCTTCAGGGCATCAGATCCGCTTCACCTCCGCCTCGACTCGTGCCAGCTCGGCCGCGAGCCCGGTCGAGAGCGAGCGCGCCTCGGCCATGTCCTCGCCCTTCGCCGCCTGCTCGATGCCGCTCGCGATCTCGGCGAGCGGAAAGGCGCCAGCGGAGCGCGCCGCGCCCTTGATCGAATGCGCCGACTTGCCGGCGCCGGCGAGGTCACCGGTCGCAAGCTGCGCGATCACGGTCCGCACGAGCTCGCGGCTGGAGCCCAAGAACGTAGCCAGCGTCGCTCGGGCGATGTCGTCGATCTCGCCGAACATCTCGATCAGATGCGCGGTGTCGATCGGCGCGTTGGCGGCGAGCGCCCGGGATTCGGGCTCGTCGGTGCTGGAACCGGCCGGCACCGTCGTCGCCGCGGCCTTCGGAAGCCAGCGCTGGATCGTCTCGGCGAGGCGCCCGAGGCGGACCGGCTTGCCGAGATAGTCGTCCATGCCGGCGGCGAGGCAACGCTCGGCCTCGCCCTGCAGCACGTTGGCGGTCAGCGCCACGATCGGTACGCGCTGGCGTCCGGTGAGGTGCTCGAGGTCGCGGATCTTCTGCGTCAGCTCGAAGCCGTCCATCACCGGCATGTGGCAGTCGGTGATGACCATGCCGTAGGGAACCGACGCATAGGCATCGATGCCCTGCCTTCCGTCGGCGACGATGTCGGCGGCGTAGCCGAGCCGCTCGAGCTGGCGGCGCACCAGCATCTGGTTGGTTGGGTTGTCCTCGGCGACCAGGATCAGGCGGCCTTCCGCCAGCGCCAGGTTGCGGTCGGCGGGCGCGCCGCGATCGACCGGCGCCTCGTCGCCGCTGCCCTCGTCGGCTTCGACGCGGCCGAGCGCGATCTCGATCGCGCGCACGAGCACGGCGCGGCGCACCGGCTTCGTGAGATAGGCCTTGAAGCCCGCCTCCAGCGCACGCCGGCGCTGGCCGCGATCGTCATAGGCGGTCACCAGCACCATGCCGATGCCCGAGAGCTTCTGGCTCTCGGCCACCTGCTCGCGGAGCGCGAAGCCGTCGATGCCAGGCAGCTTGTAGTCGACCACGAGCACGTCGACCTTGGCGCCGCGTCCGCGAAGGCGCGACAGCGCGGCCTCGGCGGAATCGACCCACTCGACCTGCGCGCCTTCGGCGCCGAGGTAGCGGGCGAGCACGGTCCGCATCGTCGGATCGTCCTCGACCACGAGCACCGAGACGCCGTCGAGCTGGCGCTTGTGCGGCACTTCCGCCGGTTCGGTCGGCAGCGGCAGGGTCACGATGAAGGTGGAGCCGACGCCGAACTCGCTTTCGACCGTGATGTCGCCGCCCATGTTCTCGGCCAGCCGTTTGCAGATCGAGAGGCCGAGGCCGGTACCGCCGAACTTGCGCGTGGTCGAGTCGTCGGCCTGCATGAAGGCCTGGAACAGGCGCGCCCTGCCCTCGGGGGTGAGGCCGATGCCGGTGTCGACGATCCGGAACAGGATCGTGCCCGGACGGTCCGGCGACGGCACCGTCTCGATCGAGACCTGGCCCTTCTCGGTGAACTTGATCGCGTTGCCGATCAGGTTGAACAGGATCTGGCGGAGCCTGACCGGATCGCCGCGAACCAGGTCCGGCACGTCCGGGTCGACGAAGGTGACCATCGCCAGCGCCTTCTTGCGCGCCGCGGCCGCGAGCGTCTCGGCGACGCCTTCGACC
>CAZZLX010000004.1:0-29671 GCA_964655235.1 uncultured Rhizobium sp. | reverse complement strand
GCACCGGCACCCCGCCCCAGAGCACGTCGAGGCTGGTCACGCCCGAAGCATAGACGAAGGTGTCGAGGAACAGATCCGCCAGGCCGATCCGGTTGAGATGCATCGCCTTGGTGGCCACGGCGGCGAACACCAGCCGGGCCGGATCGACGCCCCGCGCTTCGGCTTCGCGGCGGAGGTTCGCCATCGCATCGGGATTGTCCCAATGGTTCATCCACAGCACGCTGCCGGGGACGCGCCGCAGGATCCGCATCCACACGTCGAAGACCGTTGGCTCGACCTTGTAGAAGTGGCCGAAGTTGCAGAAGACGATTCCGTTCTCGGGCAGGCCCCAGCTCTGCCGGTCGGTCGGGATCTTCGCCTTGGGCAGGGGAGCGGCCGGGTAGTAGCAGGGCGGCAGTCGGATCAGCCGCTCGCGGTAACCGGCGTCGTCGTGGGCGTCCAGGAGCTCGCGGTCGGCGATCACGTAGTCGACGAAGCCCGTGCCGGTGGGGCCGACATAGGTGTGATAGAGCATCTGAACCGGCGCCGGCCGCCGGCTCGCGACCTCCATCGTCATGAGCCCGCTGGCGCTGTTCACGTAACCGTCGAGATCGACAAGGACATCGATCCCGTCCGCGGCGATCATGCCGGCGAGGGCCGCCGGGTCTTTTCCGTCGATCGGACGGAAGAGATGCGCCTCCCGCTTGAGCGTCGCCTGGATCGGATCATCGCGGGTGTAGCTGTAGAGGTAGATCTCCACCTGGTCGGGATCATGCGCCTGGAGGATGCCGGCCAGGCTGTAGCCGATGTTGTGGCTGTAGAGATAGGCCGAGAGGTAGCCGAGCCGGATCTTGCGCTCGGGATCGGCTCCCCGGGCGGGCGCCGCCGGCAGCTGGGTGGCGGGGAAGGTGTGCTGGGCGAAGTGATTGGCCGAGCGATAGAGAAGGTCCCGCTCGGCGGCAAGGAAGACCCACAGGCTCGGGTTGATCCGGAAATCCGGATCGTCGGCGGCGATCTTCGCCTCGGCGAGCGCGGTCAGGCGCTCGACGTAGTCCTTCCGCGCCGGCCAGTCGCACTGATTGAGGAAGCTGAAGAAGAAGGAGTAGGTGTGGCGGCCGGGATTGGCGAAGTCCTTCTCGACCGCGCGTCGCAGGTAGCGAAGTCCGAGACTGGTCGCCTGAAGCCCGACGAGCGCCTGGCCGGCCTGGGTCAGGAGATCGAGGTTCGCGTCTCCGATCATGTCCGCTGCATCGGCATAGGCGTCGATCGCCGCCGCCTTCTCGCCGTTCTCCGCCAGTGCATGGCCGTGGAGGAGGGCGAGCTCGGCGCTGTCGGGCTTGAGCTTGCGCGCCTCGCGGAGCGCGGCCACGGCGAAGGGTGGACGTCGCTTCTCGCCGTGGCTTCGGCTCAGTCGCACCAGTGTCGCGGCATCGCCGTGACGCGACAGCGCGCGGATCTGGCTGTAGGCGAGGTCGGCGTTCTCCGGATCCGCCGTCGTCATGACCTCGAGTATCCGGATGGCGGGCTCGGTTTCCCCGATCTCCGTCAGCAGCGCCGGCAGATCCGGCGAAACAGCACCCCGCTTCGGATCGAGGGCCGCCAGCAGCTGCCGGAGCAAGGCCCTGGCCGCTTCCGTTCCGCCGCTGCGGACAAGCACGCGCGCCAGCGGGAGCACCGTCGCCGCACTGGTGTCGAGCCGGATCGCGCGTTCGAGCCAGGCGAGCGCGGTCTCATCGGTGCTCTCGGCGGCGATGCCGACCATGGCGCCGGCATCGGTCGGTTCCCTTCCGAGGATGACCCTGAACGCGCGCGGGGAGCCCAGCATGCGCCAAGCCTCCATGCGCTCGGGATCGACAGAGAGGACACCGGCTGCGACGGCGCGCATGACCGGAAGGCGCCCTGCTTTCGCCGCGCTCTGTGCAAAGGTCACGGCCGACCCGGCAAGCTCGCGACGGGCGAGTGCCGCACCGAGAAGCCAAGCGGCCTCCGTATCCTCCGGGTCCGAGGCGAGGCGCCGCCGGGCGAGCCCGATCGCGCCATCGGCTTCCCCGCGCGCCAGACGGAGTCGTGCAAGTCCGTTCAACGCCAGCCGTTCGTCGCGGTCGGCGGCGAGCGCGATCTCGAAGCAGCGCTCGGCGCCCGCCGTGTCGGCGCGGTCGGCCAAGGCCGCGCCGAGCTCGGCCCGCAGCTTGGCGCTCTCGGTGACAACAAGAGCGCGCCGAAGCCAGCACGGCCTTCCGCCCAGCGCGCGCGCCAGCATCGCGAGCAGCGCTCCGTCCTGTGTCCGATTCGCGGCCGCCGCGCGGAGGGCGCCTGCCGCATCCGCCGGCTTTCCCGCGGCGAGCATCGCCTCGCCGGCAATGAGGGCCGCGTCCGCATCGGACGGAGCGGCGGCCCTGCCGATCAGAGCCGTCTCGACGGCGACGGTCGGGCGAGCCTGATCGAGCTGGCGGCGGGCGAGCGCGACGATCTCTCCGATCTGGCCCCCTGCGGCGAGCAGGCGTGCGAGCGCCGGCGCAGCGCGAGGGGCGTCCACCTCCACCTCGAGCGCGACCCGGTACCAGGCGATGGCGCCTTCGGCGATGCCGAGCTTGGTCAGGACATCCGCCAGAAGCAGGGCCGCGCCCGGATGCTTCGGATCCTGGTCGACGGCGCGGGTCAGGAAGCCCACGGCCGAACGCGAGTCGCGGAGGTCGTCGGCGACGGTCCCGAGGACAAGGAGGGCATCGGCGTGGTTGGGCTGGCGATCGAGAACCTTCTGGCAGATCTCAGCGGCCGCCTTGTGGCGCCCGAAACGACGCAGCGCACGGGCGTTTTCGAGCTCTGCGGCGGTGTCCATCGCGGGGCGAAGCTACACCACGCTCCCGTCCAGGTCATCCGCTTGCGCCCAGGGAACCGGCTTCTATACTCCGCCGCAACTTGAGCGGCGCCAGGCGATTCGAATGACTAATACGGTTCCCGACGGGTTTCGCGACCGCGTCGTCTGCGTCATGGGTTTGGGATACGTCGGGCTGACGCTGGCGACCGTGATGGTCGAGGTCGGGTTCGAGGTCTGGGGCATCGAGATCCGGGAAGAGCTCGTCCGCCTCATGAAGGAGGGTAAGGCGCACTTCTCCGAGCCTGGCATCACCGAGCGCTTGAGCCGCGCGGTCAAGAACGGCCGGCTCAAGATCTTTCCGAAGATTCCCGAGAACTGCCCGGCGACCGTCTGGATCATCACCGTCGGCACGCCGATGGGACCCGGCGGTCGCGCGCGCATGGACATGGTCGAGAGCGTGTCGCGCGAGGTCGCCAAGAACATCAAGAACGACGACCTCGTCATCATGCGTTCGACCGTGAAGATCGGCACGACGCGCAATCTCGTCCATCCGATCCTCGAGGCATCGGGCAAGCGCTTCGATCTCGCCTTCTGTCCCGAGCGGACGGTGGAGGGGCAGGCGCTCGAGGAGCTGCGCTGGCTGCCGCAGATCGTCGGCGGCGAGACGCTCGACGTCACCGTGCGCGCGGGCCAGCTCTTCCAGTTCCTGACGCCGACGGTGGTCCGCGTCTCCTCGGTCGAGACCGCGGAGATGGTGAAGCTGGTCGACAACTCCCAGCGCGACGTCAACTTCGCCTATTCGAACGAGGTCGCGCGGGTCTGCGACGCGATCGGCATCTCCGCGGCCGAGGTGATCCAGGCCGGCAAGCGCGGCTATCCGCGCACCAATCTGCCGATGCCGGGCCCGGTCGGCGGTCCGTGCCTGGAGAAGGACAGCTACATCCTTGCCGAGAGCGTCGAGAAGTTCGGTATCAGGCCGGAGATGACGCTGGCCGCGCGCATGATCAACGAGCGCCAGCCCGACGAGGTGATCGCCGCGATCAAGGCGCAGGCCGAGCGCATGGGAGGCCTCCCGGCGAAGCCCGTGATCGCGATGCTCGGCATCGCCTTCAAGGGCCGGCCGGCGACGGACGATCTTCGCGGCACCACCGCGAAGCCGCTGCTGGCGAAGCTCAAGCAGGCGTTTCCCGGCGCCAGCTTCCGCGGCTTCGATGCGGTGGTCTCTGCCGACGAGCAACGCGCCTTCGGGCTCGAGCCCAAGGCGTCGCTCCCCGACGTGCTCGACGGTGCCAACATCGCGGTGATCCACAACAACCACCCGGTCTTCGCCTCGATGCCGCTCGAAAGTCTTGCCGACCGCATGGCGAAGCCCGGCATCGTCTACGATCTGTGGAACCACTTCCAGCGCGGCAGCATCCTGATGCCCGAGGGACGGATCTACGTCTGCCTCGGCAGCCACGGCACCGGCCCGGCCGCCTCGTGACCGTTCTCGTCACCGGCGGAACCGGGTTCCTCGGCGCCGCTCTCGTCCGCCGCCTGGTCCAGCTCGGCCGCCAGGTCCGCGTCCTCGACAACAACTGGCGCGGCAATCCGCGCCGACTCGAAGGCGTGCTCGACAAGGTCGAGATGGTCGAGGCCGATGTCCGTGACGCCGCCAAGGTGACCGCCGCCGCCAGGGGATGCGAGCGCGTCGTCCACATGGCGTCGGTCAATGGCACGGCGTACTTCTACTCGCAGCCGGAGCTGGTGCTCGATGTCGGCATCCGGGGCATGCTGGCCGTGGTCGACGCCTGCCGTGCCAACGGCATCCGCGATCTGGTTGTCGCCTCGTCGTCCGAGGCGTATCAGACTCCACCGAAGGTGCCGACCGACGAGACCGCGCCGCTGGTCGTCCCCGATCCGCTGAACCCGCGCTATTCGTACGGCGGCCAGAAGCTCGCGAGCGAGCTGATCGCGCTCAACTATGGCCGCACCGGCTTCGACCGCGTCGCCGTATTCCGGCCGCACAACGTCTACGGCCCCGACATGGGCTTCGAGCATGTGGTGCCGGAGCTGGCGCTCCGCGCCGACGATCAGGTGAAGGCGCAGCCTTCCGGCAAGGTGCGCTTCCCGATCCAGGGCGACGGCAAGCAGACCCGCGCCTTCATCCATGTCGACGATTTCACCACCGGCCTCGTCACCGTCATCGACAAGGCGCCGCATCTGTCGATCACGCATATCGGCAACCCCGAAGAGCTGACGATCGCCGATGTTGCTCGCCGGATCGTCGGCTGCTTCGGCCGCGAGGCGGAGCTGGTGTTCGGGGACTCCCCGCCCGGCCAGACGCAGCGGCGCTCGCCCGACATCGGCAAGCTGCGCAAGCTCGGCTTCGAGCCCAAGATTCCCTTTGCCGAGGGCATCGCCCCGGTGGTCGACTGGTACGTGAAGAACCGACACCTGAAGCCCAAGGGCGACAAATGACCGAGGCTCTTTCCCGTCCCGTCACGCACTGCCAGATCTGCGGCGGCCAGAACCTCAAGTCGATCCTGTTCCTCGCCTATGTGGCGCCGGTGAACACGATGGCCAAGGTCGGGACCCGCGCCGAGGAGCAGCCCACATTCCCGCTGGAGTGGCTGCGCTGCGAGGACTGCTCGCTTGTCCAGATCGGCACCGAGGTGAAGCCCGAGGTGCTGTTCCCGCCCACATATCCCTACCGCAGCGGCACCACGCGCATCCTTCGCGAGAACTTCGCCGAGCTGCAGCGCGAGGCGACGCCGATCGTGGGACTGGGCAAGGAAGACCTCGTCGTCGACATCGGCTCGAACGACGGGACGCTGCTGTCGAACTTCCACAACGCCGGCAACCAGGTTCTCGGCATCGAACCGTCGGGTGCGGGCGACGTGGCGAACGGCAAGGGCATCCGCACCTGGATCGCCTTCTTCGGCAAGGCGACGGCGGCCAAGGCGCGGAAGGAGATCGGTGCCGCCAAGCTGATCACCGCCGCCAACGTCTTCGCCCATATCGGCGACGTGCATGGCGTGGTCGACGGCATCCTGGAGCTGCTGGGGCCGAAGGGCGTCTTCATCTCCGAGAACCACTACCTCGGCGACCTGATCCGCACGCTCCAGTACGACACGATCTATCACGAGCATCTCCGCTACTACTCGGTCGGCAGCCTGAACGAGCTGTTCGGCCGCCACGGCATGGAGATCTTCCATGTCCGCCGCATCCCGACCCATGGCGGGTCGATCCGCGTCTACTCGGCGCGCAAGAGCGAGCGGAAGATCGAACCAAGCGTGAAGGCCTTCCTCGACGAGGAGCGCGAACAGGGGCTTCAGGACGGCAAGGTCTTCGACGAGTTCCGTCGCCGCGTGCGCCAGTCGAAGCTCGATCTGCACGCGCTGATCGCGCCGATGAAGAAGGCAGGTCACCGTATCTACGGGATCGGCGCGCCGAGCCGCGCTTCCACGCTGATCAACTATGTCGGCATCGACTCCGAGCTGATGGAGTGCGTGCTGGAAGTCCCTGGCTCGGACAAGCTCAACAAGTACATCCCGTCGACCCGCATCCCGGTGCTCGACGAGGCGAAGCTGCTCGCCGACCAGCCGGAACATGCGCTGTTCCTCTCCTGGCACATCGGCGAGGAGCTGGCACCGAAGCTTCGCGAGAAGGGCTTCAAGGGCAAGTTCATCGTACCGCTCCCGACGCCTCGGGTGCTGGACGTCTGATGGTTCGCGCGATCGCCATCGTCGGCGTGGACAAGGATCTGATCGATCTGATCCAGACCATGCCGGAATGGGATCTTGCCGGCGTGTTCGACATGCATCCGGCGGCGGATGCGCTGGGCGCACCGCATCTCGGCGGCGACGATGCCTGGTCCGGGGTCAAGACGAGCCGCCCGGATCTCGGCGTCGTTCTGTCGATCGACCCGACCGGGCTCAAGTCGAAGCTGGTCGCGCATTACGGGCAGAATCGGCTGCAGACGGTGATCGCGCCCGATGCCTATGTCGCGAAGAGTGCGACTCTGGGGGCCGGCTGCATCGTGCAGCGTGCCACGCATGTCGGGCCGGATGCCGTGCTGGGCGTATCGGTGAAGATGAACGTCGGCGCCACGGTCCACCACGACGGAAAGATCGGCGACTGCGTGACGCTGGCACCAGGCTGCCGGATCCTCGGCAACGTGACGATCGAGGATCGCGTCTATGTCGGCTCGCACGCGGTGATCCTTCCGCGCATCAAGGTCGGCAAGGGTGCCACCATCGGTGCCGGCGCGGTGGTCGCGGCCGACGTGCCGGAAGGCATGACCGTGGTCGGCGTGCCGGCCCGTCCGCTCGAACGTCGCCGCAAGCGGGAGCCGCTGCCGTGAGCAATCCGATCCCCTGGTTTTCCGTCGAGACCGGGCCTGAGGAGACCGCGAAGGTCAACGAGGTCATCGCCTCGAACTACATCAACGACGGCAACGTCACGCGCGAGTTCGAGCGGCGCTGCGCCGTGGTCCTCGGCGTGAAGCACTGCGTCGGCGTCACCAGCGGCACGATCGGCATCGCGCTCTCGTTGATGGCCGTCGGCATAGGCCCGGGCGACGAGGTTATCGTGCCGGACCTGACCTTCATCGCGACCGCGAACGCGGTGCGCCTGACCGGTGCCTCGGTGAAGCTGGTCGACGTCGAGCCCCGGCGCTTCGCGCTCGACATCGCCAAGGCCGAGGCGGCGATCGGGCCGAAGACGCGCGCGATCGTGCCGGTCGACGTCAACGGCCGCGGCGCCGACTACGTCGCGCTCGAAGCGCTCTGCAAGAAGCGGGGACTCGAGCTTATCTGCGACGCGGCCGAGGCTTTCGGCTCGCGCTTCCAGGGTCGCCCCCTCGGCAGCTTCGACCGTGCCTCCGCCTTCTCGTTCTCGGCCAACAAGACCGTGACCACCGGCCAGGGCGGCATGATCGCGACCAACGAGGACGCGGTCCACGACCGGCTGCGCGAGCTCAAGGACCAGGGGCGACGCCACCAGGGGACCGGCGGCAACGACCTGCATCCCGTGCTGGGCTTCAACTTCAAGCTCACCAACCTCCAGGCCGCGGTGGGCTTGGCGCAGCTCGACCGCCTCGACAAGCGCCTGGAAGGCTTCCGCAAGCGCAACCGCTGGTACCAGGAGCTGCTCGGCGACTGCCCGGGCATCGTGCTGCCGGCGGTCGATCACAATGGCGGCGAGATCACCCAGTGGACCGACGCGCTGCTCGACCGCGCCGACGACGTCGAGAGGGCGCTGACGGCCGAGAAGATCGGCAGCCGCCGCTTCTGGCTCCCGATCCATCGCCAGGACAGCTACAAGCTGGCCGATGACGGGTTCGAGGCGTCGATCGACGCCTCGGCGAGGGGCCTCTGGCTTCCGTCGCATTTCTCGCTGACCGAGGAGGAGGCCGAGCGCGCGGCATCCGTCGTCCGTCGCGTGCTGACCGGACGGGCATGACCGCGCGGTCGGGCGCAGACTCCGTCGCCCGCAACTACGATCCGGTCGTCGACTCGGCGAGAAAGCACCGCCAGGCCGGCAAGCCTGACCTCGCGATACCGCTGCTCGAGACCGTGCGGAAGGCAGAGCCCGAGAATGCGGAGGCGTGGCGCGAGCTCGGTCTTTCCCTCGTCGCTCTGGGACATGCCGATGGGCTCAGGATGCTGGAGAGCGCCCTCGCGCTCGACCGGACCAACGCCGCGCTGGCCGCCGATCTCGGCGAGGTGCGCCTTGGCATCGGTGATGTCGCGCGGGCGGTTGCCCACTTGCACGCCGCGACGGCGCTGGCTCCGGACGACGCGCCCCTGCTTCTGCGGATCGCCAAGGCCTTCAGCCGCGCCGATCGCCTGCCGGATGCCGAGGCCTTGATCGGGCGCGCCCAGTCGATCCGACCGCGATTCGGCGAGGCCCATGTTCTGCGCGGCATGCTGCTGTACCGGAGCGGACGTCTGCAGGACGCGATGCAGTGGTTCCATCGTTCCTTCGTCGAGGATCCGTCCTACACCGAGGGCGTGGTCGCGCTCGTCAGCACGCTCCAGGAGGCCGGCGCACCGCCGGAGCTGGTGCTGCCGATGGCGCGGATCGCCGCCGAGCGGCTGCCGAACGAGCCGTCGGTGGTCATCCCTGTCGTCCAGCTGCTGCGCGACATCGGCGAGGAGGCCGAGTCCATCCGTTTCGCCTCGCCGCTGATCCGCCATCAGATGGATCAGGTGGCGAAGGACGAGATCGGTCGCTTCGGCATTCGCGTCCTCAAGCCCGACGTCATGCTCGACCGCATCGGCGAGCTCGCCTTCCAGCTCGACCTGCATGTGAAGATGAAGCTGCTCGGGTGGCTGCCGCCCTGCATCTCGATCCTGCTCGCGCCGCGCGAGCGCATCGTCAACCGTTCGTTCCTCGAGTATTGGCGGCCCTACATCTCGATCGTCGAGGATCCGGCGCACATCGCGGCGCTGGCGCCGCTCGCCGATCGCGTGCCGTTCAACCCCGTCTACGTGGCGCTGCCCGACGGACGCGCGATGTCGAAGAACCGCGCCTACTTCGCGGTCCAGGAGGAGTGGCAGCGGCAGGGCAGGGGAGCGCTCCTCGACCTCACCCGGCGGCACATGGAGCGCGGCGCCAAAGAGATGCGGCGTCTCGGCGTGCCCGAAGGATCATGGTTCGTCTGCGTGCACGCCCGCGAGTCCGGCTACATGAAGGAGCTCGGTCCGTCGTCGGAGATGGCGCGCAATGCCGACATCAACGCCTACCTGCCGGCGATCCGGGAGATCACCCGGCGCGGCGGCTGGGTGGTGCGTCTCGGCGATGCCAGCATGACACCGCTGCCGAAGCTGGAGCGGGTGATCGACTACGCGCTCTCGGACGCCAAGTCGGATTGGATGGACGTCTATCTGACGGCGTCGTGCCGTTTCGTCCTCGGCACGACGTCCGGAATCTCGCTGGTGGCTTCGATGTTCGGCGTGCCGATCTCGGCGGCGAACTTCTTTCCGATCGGCGAGCGCCTGCATACGTCCAGCGACGTCTGGATTCCGAAGCTCGTCCGCGAGCGCGCGAGCGGACGGGTGCTCAGCTTCGACGAATGCCTGTCGATGCCGCTGGCCCTGACTTATGACGCGCAGCGGTTGCCGGCGAAGGGTCTCGAAGCATTGGACAGCGCGCCCGAGGACATCCTCTCGCTCGCGGTCGAGATGCTCGATCGCGCCGACGGCTCCGCCGTCTACAGCGAGGAAGAGGAATCGCTGCAGCGACGTTGGGATCAACTCTGCGAATCATTCGCGCCCGGTCACGTCGGAAGCCGGGTCGGACGCGGCTTCCTGATGCGCCATCGCCACCTGTTCCGTCCCTTCTGACTGAGCAGGCGGGCGTCGCCCGCTTGCCGGTGATTGCCGCCAAGCCTACATTTGCGTCCTGCCGGCATGCATGTGACGCCGGTCCCGATTCGAGGGGGCTACTGGTGACCGGAAGCACGCCGCCGACCTACGATTTCGCCGAACGCGACCGCTACTATTGGTCTTCGCTCGAACAGATCGTCGAGCAGCAGGGCTTCAAGCTCGAGGACGTGATTCGGAACTGGTCGGCCTATGTGATGCGCCGGGACCTGATCCGGTTCCTCTCCCACTACGAGCTGTTCAAGATGGTCGTCGACCTGCCGGGTTCGATTCTCGAGCTCGGTGTCTTCCGCGGCGCCAGCTTCTTCTCCTGGTCGAACCTGCTCGAAACCTTCTGTCCCTTCGACCGCCATCGGAAGGTCTTCGGCTTCGACACCTTCGAAGGCCTCGGCCAGTTCACCAAGGAGGACGCGGCCGACTCGCAAGGCAAGGTGCTGAAGCCCGACCCGTCCGTGCTCCGGCTTCCCGGCGCCTTCAAGTCGGATGCCGGGATGATGCTGAAGCTTGTGGAGATGCACAACGCCGACAGCCTGTTCCCGAACATGGACAGGTCGAACCTCATCGTCGGCGACATCCTGCAGACCTTGCCCAAGTTCCTCGACGACAATCCCGGCCTTCGCCTGAGCCTCGTCTACTTCGACGTCGATCTCTACGCACCGACCAGGGCCGCGCTCGACCTGCTTTATCCGCGCGTCGTCGAAGGCGGCGTCCTCTGCTTCGATGAGTATTCGCTGATGGCGTGGCCGGGGGAGACCAAGGCCGTCGACGAGTTCATGGCGACGCTGCCCGAGAAGCCGGTCATCCGAAAGTTCCCCTGGACGCAGACGCCGTCCGGCTACTTCATCAAGGGCGCGCGCTGATCGTGGCCGCCGCTCCCGATCGCCTCTACGTCGACGGTCGGAACTTCGATGCGGCGTCCGTGCGCAAGACCTTCGACGAACTCGGCGCGGTGGTGTTCAAAGGCGGCCTGGAGAGAGGGGCAGTCGACGGCTACGCGAAAGCGCTTCACCGGTTGGCGCTCGCCCGTCTCGAAAGCCTAGGTGTCGCCCCGGTCCGTTCCGACGATCTAGATGCCTGTGGACGTCAGCTGTTCGATCTTGACCCGGCCAATCTCGGCGACCTGTTCCACATCGCCCGCGAGATCCGCGAGCAATACGATCTGCTCTTCGCGCCCGGCATGCAGCAGGCGATCGCGGCACTGATGCCGACGGCGGTGGTCCAGGTCGTGCCCGAGAGCTGCGGGATCCGCATGGACTCCCCGAACCAGGACGAGCGCGGCTTCCACTGGCACTACGACTACGCCTATATCGCCACCTCTCTCGACGGCGTCACCGGATGGGCGCCGCTCCTGCCGTTGAGCGCCGAGATGGGCTGGCTCCGAGTGCTGTTGGGCTCGCACAAGCAGGTTCATCCGATCGACATCCATGAGCGCCCGACCGTCCAGGGCACCTTCGTCGGCCATCATGTCTTCTCGCTGCACGACCCCGACATCGCCGCCTTCGAGCGCGACAGCGTTGACGTCGCGGACGTGCAGCCCGGCGACCTTCTGGTCCTGCATTGCTGCCTTCTCCACCGGAGCGGCCGGAATCGCGGTGACCGGGCGCGCTGGACGGCGCTCTGCCGTTTCGGCAACGGGCTCGATGCGGCGATCGTGAAGCGCGGCTGGCGGAGCGTGCGGGACGGGGGCGGCGCACGCCTGTTCACCGAGTTGCATCCGCATCTCGTCCATCACGTACGCGCGACTTCAGACTGAACCGAAGGCTCAGGAACCATGGAACCGAGATTCGCATCCACCGTGGACGGCAACCTGCTGTCGAGGGCGAACCTTCTGCAGTTCGTCCGCGCCTTCCTGCGGGCTTCGGACATGAGCCGCGGCTACTACATGGAATTCGGCGTCCTCAACGGCTCGTCGCTGGTCGAGGCGTGGGGGATGCTGCGCGGCCTGCTCACGCATCTCTACGGCTTCGACAGCTTCGCCGGCCTTCCGGCCCTGTCCAGCGAGGACAGCACCTCGAAGAACCTGATGCCCGCCTTCGACCAGGGGAATTTCCGGTCGATGTCGCGCGAGCGCGTCCACGAGACGGTGCTGGCGGCGACCCACGGGCTCGATCCCGCGCTCCTGACCCTGACCGAGGGCTTCTACGAGAAGTCGCTGCCGAAGTTCGACGCGGCGCAGCTCAAGGACAAGGGGCCGTGCCTCGTCGCGCACGTAGACTGCGATCTCTATTCGTCGTCGCTCGACGTGTTCAAGTTCCTCGACGGAATCGTGACCACCGGCACCTGGCTGCTGCTCGACGACTACTGGTGCTATCGCGGGTCGCCGAAGCACGGCCAGCGCCGCGCTTTCGAGGAGTGGATGGCGGACTCGAAGAGGATCGGCGCCACGTCGTACACGCCTTACGGCGGGTTCTGCCAGGCATTCATTCTCTACGAGAAGTGAGGCACGGCTCATGGCCCCCCTCAGCGCCGCCGACCTCGAGCACTATCACCGCCATGGCTTCGTCTATCTGCGGGGCGTGATACCGGCGGCGCTGCTCGCGGAGGGCCAGCGCATCATTGAGCCCTGGGTCGACTTCCAGATCCAGGAGTGGCGCAATGAAGGAAAAATCGATCGCGACTATCGCGAGGAGGATTTCTGGCACCGGCTGCTCGCGGCATGGCGCGCCGCCGGAAAGCCGATGTTCCGGCGGCGGCCGAACCGCTTCCTGGTCAATCCCGAGATGTTCGCCTTCTTCCATGACCGCACGCTGCTCGACATCGCGGCCCAGGTGATCGGCACGCCGGATCTCAGCGTGCACGGGATATTCAATGCCCGCCCGCAGCTTCCTGGAGCGAGGTGGACCGACACCCCCTGGCACCAGGACAGCCAGTACTGGATCCTCGACTACGGCGGTCCGGAGCCGGACACCGAGCGGCGCACCCATGTGCTCACCTTGTGGATCCCGCTGCAGTCCGTCGACGCGCGCTCGGGCGGATTGCACGTGATGTCGAAGGTCGACACCGCCGACATCCTGTTCGACCTCGAGGACTACGACTACGAGAACACGGGCTTCTTCGGCCTGATGCCGGAAGACATCGCGCGCTTTCCCAAGGTGTCGGAGCCGATGGCGCCGGGCGACGTGCTGATCTTCGACCAGCGCACCCCGCATGGAGCCGAGCCGAACGAGGCGGAGCGCATCCGCTGGTCGATCGACGTCCGCTTCGAGGCGACAGCCACGGCGACGGTGGTCGGACGAAAGTTTGGCTTCGTCGCGCAGAGCAGAGACCCATCTGCGGCGGATACCTACGAAGCCTGGGCCAAGCGCTGCGGTAAGTAGCGGACGGCCGCCCTAGGCGGCCAGGATCGCCTCGGCCCGGCTGTCGACCTCGGGTCGCGCGTCGTCGAGGAAAGCGGAGAAGCCGAAGATCTTGTCGCGCCGCCGCCAGTAGTCCGATCGGGCGAGCTTGGCACGGGCGGCATCCTTGAGACGGACGAGCTCGTCCCTCTGCGCCTCGCCGAGACGCGCCTGGAGCGCATACAGCGCCGACGCCATCAGGGCGTCCTCGGGATAGGCGTGCTGGAGCGCCGCCATCCAGCGCACGGCCTGGCGGAGGCGGACCTCGGACTCAGTGTCGAGCGCCGGCATCTTCAGGAAGTTCGCGACCGTGTTGAAGGCGAACCAGATCTCGCGGAGCTGGGCGCGCGTCGGCTCGATCGCGGGATCGAGGTCGAAGATGTCGTAGCCCTCGGCCATCGTCTCGGTCTTGGCCTTCCTGAACTGGCCGCCGCGGACCGGATTGAAGCTGACGTGCTGGCCGTCCTTGTGCTCGGTCTCGACCACGCCGCCGGAGGTGCCGCCGACCGCCTTGTAGAGCTCGGTATTCTTGAGATGCTGGTAGACGTAGAAGTTCTGCCAGTCGAGACGGGCGGTGACCGAGACGCGGAACGAGTCCAGCATCTGGTGGAACTTCTCGCCGGGGAACCCCATGATGAAGTTCACCGCGACCAGCATCGAGGGATAGTCCGGCGCCAGCTTGGCGAAGGCGAAGAAGGTCTCGAGGCTCGCCGGCTTGTGGATCGCCTTCAGCACGTCCGGGTTGCCGGATTCGAGCCCGATCTTGTAGCCGATGCAGTGGCTCCGCTCCATCGCGCGGAGCACGTCCGGCTTCAGCGCGGAGGCGATCAGGCCGTTGTTCGCGGCCCAGGTCACGTCGGGAAGCCGTTCGGCGATCATGTCGAACAGCTCGATGATGCCGTCGCGATCGTAGAGCAGGTCGTCGTCGAGCCAGTCGAAATGGCGGATGCCGTGCTCGTGGCGCAGCTTCTCCATCTCCTTGACCACGCCGTCGTTGTCGCGGACGCGGACAGACTTGCCGTTGAAATTGCGAACGCCGCAGAAGCTGCAGCGGGCCCGGCAGCCGCGGCGGGAGAGCACGGTCGCGAACGGCACGTCGATGCCGTTCATGCGCGAGAAGTTCGAGAGCGAGCCCTGGCGGTGGTAGAGCGCGATCGGCACCTTGGCCAGCTCGTCGCGGATGTCGAGGTCGACCTCGCCGCCCGAATGCATCGGGGTCTGGCGATGGGCGCCGTCGAGATCCTTGAAGGCGACGTTGATCGGGCCGGAACGACGCTCGCCCCGGTGCCAGGCGTAAAAGCTTTCGATCCCGCCTTCGCCCTCATGGCAGAACACGAGGTCGGCGAGCCCGTCGTCGAGGATCTTCTCGGGATCGGCGGAGGCGGCGACGCCGCCGGCGAAGATCGCCGCCTTGGGCTTGAGCTCGCGGATCCGCCGGCAGACGCGGGTGAACTCGGCATAGGTGTTGTCGAACATCAGCGAGACGCCGATGACCGGGTTCTCGATGCCGGCGAGGGCCTCTTCGAGCGCGCTTTCCCAGGCGGGCTGGACCGTCTCCTTGCCTTTCTGGGTGGCATCCAGCGTCACGAAGTTGAGGTCGAGCAGGCGGGTCTCGAGGCCGAGGCCCCGAAACGTTGCAGACAGATAGAACAGGGCATGCGGGGGATAGGCAAAATATCCCCGGCTCCGGGCCACGTCCGGCTCGATCAGCTCCAGCGGGACCTGCGGTACCTGAATCAGGACCGCGCCGCCTTCCAGCTCGAAACCGGCCATCCGCCGCGCCAAGGCGGCAGTGACATCGGCGGAGTTGCCGGCGGTCTTGAGGGCGGTGGTCACGGCCTGGACGGGCTCCGAACGTCGATCACGGTAACAAACTAGCACAAATGGTGCCAGAGCCGGGGGAGCCCCTCAGGTGGCCTCTCGCACGCCGTCCTGCAAGCGGCGGAAGACCGCATAGTGGGCCGGCTGGCCCCAGGCCCTGAGGAAGGCTGGGTCGGTCGAGGCGAAGGCGGCGATCGCGTCCGCGTCTCCGGCGTCGATCAGGCGGGAGAGGGAAGCGAGGGCGTCGAGCGAGGCGCCTCCCTCGGCGCGGACCGCGTCTGCGGGCGCATAGAGGCGGGTAGGGTCCGCGACCGCCTCGCCGAGGGTGGCGAGACCCTTGGCGATGTCCGCCCACGGCGCCGCCGCGTCGTCGGCGGCCGCGGCCTCAAGCCCGGCGATCACCCGATCGACCTCGCCGGCGAGGGACGCGACCTCGCGTTCGTCGCCATAGGCGAAGAGGCTGCGGCCGACGGCGTGGGCCACGGCCAGGCGCGGCAGGTGGCGCGCGACCTCGGCGACGACCGCCGCCGGCGTCTCGATGGCCTTGTGCCATCCCATCCTGAGTTCGTCGCGATAGCGCGGCCATGACTGGTAGAAGCCGAAGCCGGCCTCGGCCAGCTCTGCCACGAGCGCGCCGGCATCGAGCGTGAACCGCGTCGACGAGTAGGGATTGTCGAGCACGTCCATGACCCAGGACTCGAAGCGCCGGACATGGGGGATCGCGTTCCACTTCGCCTCGAAGAGACGGCGTGCGCTGTCGACGGTGGCGCCGCCGACCAGCTGGCCGAAGCGGCGATGGACGGCGCGATGGAACAGCTCGACCAGGAAGGACGTGCGCTCGTAGAAGAAGAGGACCAGCAGGCCACCGGGGGCGACCGCCAGCGATACGGTCTCGATCCAGTCGGATGTCGGCTTCACCGTCTGGATGAAGCCTTCGGCGACGACCACGTCGTAGGTGCGCTTGGGCCGGTACTGCTGGATGGCGGCGTCGTCGAGCGTGCCGAGACGGTCGCCGAGGCCGAAATGGCGGAAATAGGCTTCGATCTGCGGCCAGGACTTGCGGTTGGGCTCGACCAGGTCGACTGTCGCCCCCCATCTGGCGAACACCAGCGCGTTCTCGCCGGTGTCCGGCCCGAACTCGAGCACGCGAGCGCCTGCGAAGATCCGGGGCGGCAGGTTCAGCTTCTCGACGAAGATCCGCTCGCGCATCGCCGCGTGGCGATCGAGATCCTCCGCCGTGCGCAGATTGCCGAAGGTCGGCGAAAGACCTTTCGCCTCGTAATAGGCGTGCATCCGCCCGGGCTCGGCGGTGCTCACGCGGCGCGGAGCCCGAGCTGGGCCGAGGCGCGGTCGAGCTCGGCCATGATGTCCTTAGGGGAGAGGACGGAGAAGACGATCGCGGCGCGCCGCGCCATGCCCATCGCCTTGGCGGTGACCACGCCGTCGTTCTCGGTGTTGACGGCGAGCAGGCAGACGAAGGGTCGCGTCTCCTCGGCGATGACGGACGAGGGCTTCACCTCGATGCCGGTCCCGGGCAGGAACATGCCGTGCCGCTGCGGCTGGTCGTCGACGGCGTAGTCGACAAGCCGGCCGAGGTCGGCCCAGTTGGTCAGCGTGTTCGCGCGATTGCCGGCGCCGTAGAGGATGATCGCATGGCCGCTGGTGCGGGCATGCGCGAGCAGCTCGCGCAGCCGGGTGCGGTAGGCCTTGGCGCGGTCCTCGTACCCGGCGACGTTCGCGAGATGCGTGCCGAGATCGCCATCCTTCCGGCGGAGCGCGCCCTTCTTGGCGCAGACCGCGATGGTGCCGCCCGAGTAGTTGTAGCGCTCGCGCCGGACGACACCGTAGTCGAAGCGACCCAGCGTCGCCTCGAGGGTAATCTCGGTGAAGGAGTTGACGTGCTCCTCCCACATCATCGTCACGTCGCCCGCCGCGAAGCCGCGCTCGCAGTCGGGGACGTCGACGAACAACACGCCGTTCGGCTTCAGCAGCTTATCGACACAGCGGAAGAAGTCGGGGAGCCGGGTCAGGTGCTCGAGCACCTGGCGCAGAACGATGACGTCGACGCGGCCGCGTTCGGAGGCGAGCTTGCCGGCAAGCGACGGGTCGAGCATCTCGTTGACGATCTCGAGGCCGAGGTCGCGGGCATAGCCGCTGGCGACCCGGTTCGGCTCGATGCCGAGCACCGGTGCGAACCCTGCCTGCCGGGCCTCCATGAGGAAAAGGCCGTCGTTGCTGCCGACCTCCAGCATCGACGGGCCCGGAGTGTCCGCCAGGATCATCCGAAGCTCGTCGGCGATGTGGGGCTGCGGTTTCCAGCCGGAGAAGCAGTAGTTGAATTCGCGGTAGAGCTCTTCCGGATCGATCGGCTCGGCGATCTGAACGAGCCCGCACGCCCGGCACAGGACCTCGCTGAACGGATAGCGCTTCTCGGTCTCGTCCTTTCGCGTTCGCATCCGGTGCGCGATCGGCATCGGCCCGAAATCGAGGGCCGGCGCGATATCTGAGGAACCGCAAAGCCTGCACGTCGTCATGCGGCACCCCTCAGCTCGGCGACGTAGCGCTGCGCCTCGGCGTCGTCCTTGCCGTCCGGCGACCACGCTGCCCACTCGGTCCTGGCCGGATCGAACGGGCCCGACGTCACCTCGTGGAAGACGAACCAGTCGGATTCGATCAGGAGCGAATGGAACACCGCGTCGTCGATCCGATAATAGCGGCAGCCGCCGTCGCCGATCGGCACCCGCCGGCGCGGGGCGCCGCTCTCGTCGAAGAAGACCGCGGTGGCGCTTCCCTCGATCACGTGCAGCGACTCAGGCTTGCCGAGATGGCGGTGCGGCCGGACATAGGCGTCTCGGCCGTGGACGATCAGCATCTCGTGCAGGCGGCTGTCGGGCGCGGGATGGGTGCAGAGGCGGGTCCGGCGGCGCGGCGTCTCGGCGGCGCGCGCCTTGAGGAACGCGATCTCCTCCGGCCCGACGAGCGTGATGCCGTCGGCGGTGTAGTAGACCTCGTCGTTGATCTTGCGGACCGCCTGCATCACCCGATCTTCGCTGCCACAGCCTGCCGGCAAATCGTCTCGATCGACCGGATTTCTAGCCCGGTCGCCGCGACCAGCTTGGCCGGCACGATGGTACTGTCGAGCGGGCGCGGCTCCAAGGTCGGGAAGTCGGCGAAGCGGCAGGGCTCGATTCGACCGGTGAAGCGTCGCCCCGCCCGATGCCATGCGGCGATCAGCTTTTCCAGCATTTCGAGCCGTCCGGCGCCTTCCGGATTGCCGAGATGGAAGAGGCCGGTCCGGCCGCGATCCATCAGGCGGACGAGGCCCTCGGCCACGTCGTCGACGTGAATCGGCGAGAAGCGGTTGTCGGCGGCGACCCGGATGGTCTTGTTCTCGTCGAGGTCGCCGAGCCAGCCCGTGAACAGCGTGCGGTCGCCCGACGTGGTGCCGACGACGCGGGCGAGCCGGACGACGAGGGCGGGCTTGTCCGCCAAGTGCCGCTCGACCTCGAGCTTGAGACGCCCATAGGTCATCAACGGGTTCGGCGTGTCGGCCTCGACATAGGCGCCCTTGCGACCGTCGAACACCGACTCGGTCGAGGTGAAGAGCGGCGTGACGCCACGTTCCAGCAGACGGTCGAGAATCTCGATCGTGCGATCGACGTTTAGGCGCCTGGCGCCGGCAGGGTCCTTGGCGCAGCGGTCGGGATTGGACTCGGCGAAGAGGACCACCGCGTGCCGGAAAGGCCCGTGGCGATCGAGCAGCGGGTCGACCGCGTCGGTCAGCGCATCGAAACGCGGCCAGCCTTCCGGTCCTCGGCCACGATGAGTCGCGACGGCGCGATCGCTGAGCCGCACCGCCAGCGCGCGGCCGATGGCGCAGGAGCCGCCGAGAACGAGTATGCGGTCACTCGAAGTAGATAAAGCCATGATCGCCGGTGTATCCGGCCTGCGCCTGGACCCAGGCCCAGGACGCCGGCGACAGCAGGCTCTCGCAAGTGAGCTGCCAGTACATCAGGTTCGCGCGCTCGCGCTCGTCACGGAAGGACTCGACCATGACGTACTTGCGCGGGCCGCGGCCGACCCTCTCGATCTCGGCGAAGGCCGCGATCGCCTGCTCGACCGGCAGGTTGTGCAGCGTGCCGAGCGAGATCACGACGTCGAAGCTGCGGGAGGCGAAGGGCAGGGCGCGGGCGTTGCCGACGGCAAGCCGCGACTTCACCTCCGTCTTGGAATTGACGATCCCGTACTCGGAGATGTCGATGCCGAACACCTCGACGCCGGGTACCGACTGCGGGATCTCGTGCAGCAGGAAGCCTTTGCCGCAGCCGACGTCGAGCACGCGCTCGCCGGGCTTGATGGCGTAGTGGGCGGCGAGCCGGTCGGCCAGCGGGCGCCAGCGCCCGTCGTAGCGATAGCCGCCATAGCCGAACTGCCGAGGGCCGTCCCAGTACTCGGCGCCGAAGCGCTTGGCCACCGTCGCACACTCGGCCTTGTCGAACTGGGTGACGCGCGCGACGTAGTCGCGCCTGGTCTTCCCGTGCATCTCCTGCAGGAAGTCGATCTGCGCCATCAGAGGCTCTTCGGCGCGTGCGCGAGGGCACGCTGAACCAGCCAGATGTCCTCGATGCGGCCGATGTCCTCGGCCGTTCGCAGCACCTGGCCTTCGAGCGCCGTGTGAAACTGGGCCTTCGCATCCAGCACGCGTCGATAGACCTCGTGCCGACGCTCGGGTGCCTCGGGCAGCATGAACAGCGTGTAGCAGACGATGCCTTCGAGACGAGGCAGCTCCGACAGGACCTCGTTCAGCATCATGTAGCAGCCGGGCATCGTGTATTCGGCGGCGGCGAGCAGGTAGGTCAGGCGGTTGCGCTGGCAGTAGTCGCGGATCACCAGGTTCTGCACTGCCTGCGGGGTCCGGTTCCCCAGGACCGGCCGGCTGCCGATGTATCCCCGGTAGCCCGCACGGGGCCCTTCACTCGGTGAAGCCATCGGGCAGCTTGTAGGCGAGGCCGAGCCGCGTGGCCGGCCGCATCGTGATCGGCTCGAAAAACTCGCCGAGCCGCTTGTCGGCGTAGGGCGTGAACAGGCCCTTGAAGCGGCAGTTGAAGGTCCAGCGCGTCGTCTTCTCC
This sequence comes from uncultured Rhizobium sp., assembly GCA_964655235.1. GTDB lineage: Bacteria > Pseudomonadota > Alphaproteobacteria > SHVZ01 > SHVZ01 > SHVZ01. The sequence goes on along the minus strand of CAZZLX010000004.1, from coordinate 9,219 downwards.
GCGTTGACGCGGTTGCCGTGGATCAGGTTCTGGTCGAACAGCAGGTACTGGCCGTAGTCGACGTTGAGGAAGCGTGCTTCCGCTTCGAAGTCGCGGTAGAGCGCCTCGACGCCCGTGTCGCTGTAGCTCGGGAGCTTCGCCGCCGCCCTCGCGTTCGCCGCCGGCGGCAGGATGAACATGCTCTTGGTCGCCTGGCAGTCCACCAGTGGCAGCCAGACGACGACCTCGAAGGGCGAGTCGCCGGACCACGTGTCGGTGTGCGCAGGCAGCAGCGAGCTTTCGTCGCCCGGCAGCTGGATCGACAGGTTCGCCCGCCGCTGCATCGCCAATTCGTTGCCGACGAGCGCGGCGAGCGCCTTCTCGGCGAGGCCATAATAGGCGCGCCGGAACCAGCTCTCGCCGTTGATGCCGGCGATCATCGCCAGCCTGAATGCGTTGAGCTTGTCCGCCCCGACGTGGACGTGGATGTCGTCGAGGAACGACTTCGGATCGTTGGGCGGGTCGAGCCCGAGCTGATGCGCGGCGAGCTCCGCCACGCGCGCCTGGATGCGGTCGAGCGCGGCACGATCCTCGACCGCGCGAACGACGTAGCCGTCCTTGAGGAAGGCATCGGCGAGGATCCGGTCCTCGTTGGAGAGGAAGCCGCCGGTCATTTGAAGAACCCGTTGACCGTGTCGGCGACGCGCCGGATCTCGTTCTCGGTCAGGTACTGGTGGATCGGCAGCGACAGGATGCGGCCGGCCTGGTGCTCGGTTGCCGGCAGGTCGCCCGGCTTGCAGCCGAGCTTGGCGGCGGCCGGCTGCAGATGGATCGGAATCGGGTAATGGATCGCCGAGCCGACGCCGTTCGCGTGCAGATGCTCGCGCAGCTGGTCGCGGCGGTCGACCTGGACGACAAAAGTATGGAAGGTGTTGAATTCTTCCTGCCGGCACGGTGGATGGAACACGTGCTTGGTGTCCAGCAGTCGACGGTAGAGGTCGATGTTGGCGCGGCGCTTGGCGATGACCGCGTCGAGCCGGTCGAGCCGCATCAGCAGGAGCGCGGCCTGAAGCGTATCGAGGCGCGAGTTGACGCCCCATTCGGCGACGGTGTTGCGGTCGCTCTGGCCGTGGTTGCGCAGCTTCCGTATGCGCTCGGCGACGTCGGCATGCCTGGTCGAGAGGAAGCCTGCGTCGCCGGCGGCATTCAGGTTCTTCAGCGGATGCAGCGAGAAGCCGGCGGCATCGCCCCAGACGCCAGCCTGGCGATCGAGCAGGGTCGAGCCGATCGACTGGGCGGCGTCCTCGATCACCTTGAGGCCGTGGCGGCCGGCGATCTCCTGGATCGCCGGCATGTCGCAGATCCGTCCGGTCAGGTGCACCGGCATGATCGCCTTGGTGCGCGGCGTGATCGCCGCCTCGATCTTCGCCGGATCCATCAGCTGATCGGGCTTCACGTCGACGAAGACCGGGGTCGCGCCGACATGGACGATGGTCGCCGCCGAGGCGACGAACGAGTTCGACTGGGTGATGACCTCATCGCCGCGGCCGACGCCCAAGGCCAGGAGCGCCAGCAGCAGCGCGTCGGTACCCGAGTTGAGCGCGACCACGTGCTCGAAGCCGAAGCGGCTGGCGAGCTTAGCCTCGAACTCGGCAACCGCCTCGCCGAGGATGAAGTCGCCCTTGCCGAAGACGCGCTCGACCGCGGCGTGGATCTCGTCCTTCTCGGCCGCGTATTGGGCCCTGAGGTTGACGTAGGGGATGTCGAGGCCGGAGGAGGAGCGCATCCCGGGCGTCTTCAGCGGCCGCGATAGAAGTCGCGCACCGTCTCGATCACGAAGTCCTGCTCCGCGCGCGACAGATGCTGATCGACGGGGAAGCTCAGCACCTCGTCCGCCTGGCGATCGGAGACGGGGAAGTCGCCGCGCTTGTGGCCGATGTACTTCAGGCCTTCCTGGCGGTAGATCGGGATCGGGTAGTGGACCTTGGCCGAGATGCCGGCCTTGAGGCAATGCGCGTGCAGCGCGTCGCGATCCTCGGCGAAGATCATGTAGAGGTGGAACACGCGCTTCACGCGGTTCGAGCGCGGCGGCACGCGCACCTGCCTGATGTCGGCGAAGGCGCGGTCGTAGTAGGCGCCGTTGGCGATGCGCTTCTCGGTGATGTCGAACGTCTGCGGGATCAGCCAATTCCCGACGACGGCCTGCACCGAGTCCAGGCGCGAGTTGTACCCGAGGATCTCGACCTCGTCGCGATTGGCGAGGCCGTGGTTGCGCAGGAGCCTCAGCTTCTTCGCCATCTCGTCGTCGTTGGTGACGGCGATGCCGGCATCGCCCCAGACGTTGAGGTTCTTCAGCGGGTGGAGCGAGAAGCCGGCGCCGATGCCCCAGGTACCGCCGCGCTTGCCGTCGCATTCGGCGAGGATCGCCTGGCATGCGTCCTCGACCACCGGCAGCTTGTGCCGCTGGGCGATGTCCATGAGCTTCGGCATGTCGCACATCTCGCCGGTGAAATGCACCGGCATGATCGCCTTGGTCTTCGGCGTGATCGCCGCTTCGACCTTGTCGACGTCCATGCAGAAGTTGTCGAGCGCGTCGACGAAGACCGGCTTGGCGCCGATCTCGGCGATGGCGCCGACGGTGGCGACGAAGGTGTTGGCCGCGGTGATGACCTCGTCGCCGTGCCCGATGCCGCAGGCCTTCAGCGGCAGTTTTAGCGCGTCGGTGCCCGAGCCGACACCGATCGCATGTTTGACGCCGATCAGGTCGGCGAAGCGCTTCTCGAACTCGGCGACCGGCTTGCCCAAGGTGAAGTCGCCGCTGGCGACCAGCTTCTTAAGCTCGGCCAGGATCTGATCGGGATCGGCGAACTGCTGGCCGAGATAGGAGTATCGGACCTTCATGCGCGTTGTGCGGCCTCGGCGATGGCGGCCGGCGAAAGCCCGGCCTGCTCGAGCAGATGCTCCTGGCTACCGTAGTCCTCGGGGAAGCGGTCGGGAAGCGCGAGGCGGAGCAGGGGCGTGTGCACGCCCTTGTCGGTCAGGAGTTCGGAGACGGCCGAACCGAGGCCACCGATGCGGCTGTGCTCCTCGACCGTGACCAGGCGCTCGACCTTTGAGGCGAGCACCAGCACCGCCTCTTCGTCGAACGGCTTGATCGACGGCATGTGGAGCACGCCAGCCGGCGTGTTGGTCTTGGCCATGATCTCGCTCGCCGCGAGCGCGCGGCTCGCCATCACGCCGGTGGTGATGAAGCCGATGCGGCCGGGGGCCTTGAGCTCGATCGCCTTGCCGAGCGTGAAGCCATGCTCGGGCTTCGTCACCACAGGGTCGCCGCCCTTGCCGAGCCGGATGTAGATCGGGCTCGGATGGTCGAGCGTCGCGGCCATGAACCGCTTCATCTCCTCGGCATCGGCGACCGCGACCACCGACATGTTCGGCAGCGCCCGCATGATGGCGATGTCCTCGATCGCCATGTGGGTGGGCCCCAATGGCGCGTAGACCATGCCGCCGCCATTGGCGATCAGCCGGACCGGCAGGTTGTGCAGGCAGAGGTCGATCGCGACCTGCTCGTAGCAGCGGCGCGTGATGAAGGTGGCGATGGTGTTGACGTAGGGGATGTAGCCGTCCATCGCGAGGCCGGCCGCCATGCCGATGATCGCCGCTTCGGAAACGCCCTCCATGTAGAAGCGCTCGGGCATCTCCTTGCGCATGGCGTCGAGCACGCCGGCGCCTAGATCGGATCCGACGAAGACGACGCGCGGGTCGCGCTTCGCCAGCTCATGTACCATCTTGAGGCTGGTCTCGCGCATCAGGCGCCCATCAGTTCCTTGCGCAGCGCCGCCGCCTGGTCGGCCGGCAGCCGTGCCTTGTGGTGCCAGGCGGCGTTGTGCTCGCAGACGGCGATGCCGCGTCCCTTCACCGTGTGGCAGATGACGGCGCTGGGCTTCGCGGCGTTGACCGGAAGCGCGCCGAACGCCCGGCGGAGCTGAGCGACGTCGTGGCCGTCGGCCTCGGTCACGCCGAATCCGAAGGCACGCAGCTTGTCGGCCAGGGGCTCGAGGGGCAGCACGTCGGGCACGTTCCCGTAGGACTGCATCTTGTTGTAGTCGAGGATGAGCGTCAGGTTGGCGAGCCGATGCTTGGCGGCCATCATTGCCGCCTCCCAGACCGAGCCTTCGTTGGATTCGCCGTCGCCCTGGATCACGAAGACGCGCGACGGCCGCTTCTGCATGCGGGCGGCCAGCGCCAGGCCGACGCCGATCGCGAGCCCGTGGCCGAGCGCGCCGGTCGAGGCCTCGACGCCGGGAATGCGGATCTCGGGATGGCCGCCGAGAAGCGCGCCGGGCCGGCACTGCTTCTTGAGGTCGTCCATGGTGACGAAGCCCTTGTCGGCCAGAAGCGCGTAGAGGCCGAGGCAGCCATGCCCCTTCGAGAGGATCAGGCGGTCGCGGTCGGGCCATCTGGGATCGGCCGGGCGGACTTTCAGGATGTCGTCGTAGAGGACGCGGACGATCTCGATCAGCGAGAGCGCGGCGCCGACATGGCCGCGGCCGCCGCCTTCCAAGGCGTCAACGACGAGCTTGCGCAGGTAGCGCGAGCGCTCGTCGAGCCCGGCGGCCGTTGAGGAAGTGTCAGCCACGTCCGCGTCATAGACCCTGGACAACCTCGCTGTAAAGCGCGCGGGCCTTGGCGAGCTGGCGATCTCGCGCCGCCTCGGCATCCGCGGCCTGGCCGGCATGGCGACGGCGCGCCAGGCCGGCGGGCAGGAACTCGTTGAGGAGAATCAGGCACCACCTGAGCCCGATCAGGGGACGGTACCGGGCGAGTCTCTCCGGATAACCGGGATCGTCGCCGAAGACGCGGCCCAAACCCGCAGCGAAGCGCGCACGCTGGGCGGCGTTCAGCGCCATGCCCGGATGCCAGTGGATGTCGGATGCGAGTTTCGCCGGGTCGTCCCAGCCGAAATACTCGAAGTCGATGAAGACGAGCCGTCCGTCCGGCCGTCGGATCGCGTTGTGGAAGCCGAAGTCGGAGGGCGATAGGATCCGCCGATCGGGCGCGAGCTCGGGTCCGGCGCCGGCGAGACGGGCGAAGGTGCCGCCGATCTCGGCGAGAAGGGGGGCGACGGCCTCGATGCCCGAAAGACGCCGGAGACGGCGCTCGATCTGGGTCGTCAGCTCACCCATCGAGAGGCAGGCCTCGGAGGCGAGTCCCAGGGCCGAGGCTTCGGTGCCGCGCCGGAGGGATTGGAGGTCGCGAAGGAAGGTCACGGCGTCGTCGATATCCGAATCGCCCGCGTCCGCGACCCTCTCGCCGTCGACCCATTCATAGGCAGCCCAGCCGGACGAACGGTCGCAGGCGATCGGCCTCGGCACGGCGCCTGGGAGTTGGCGGGAGACAAGCGTCAAGGCAGCCCATTCGGCGCCGAGGCGGTCACGGGTGTCGCCGTCGGCGGCGCGATAACCCTTGAGCGCGACGGGTTTGCCGGCGATCTCGGCCCGGAAGATCCGGTTGTTGCCGCCGCCGCCGACAGGTTCGATCCGATCGGGAAACGACCCCAGCAGCCGATGGGCGACAGTGGCGATTTCGTCCGGCATGAGTGGACCATAGCACGCCACCCCTCGTTGCCTTCCCTCAGCCGATCCACTAAACCCGGAGACGAAGGACGACCGAGGGCGCGCGTTGACGGCGACGAACGACGACAGACGGCGTGAATCTCCGGGCCGGCGCAGGATCGACGCGGCGAAGCCCGCCCGATCGGCCCGCGCCAAGGTCAAGGGCATCGACGAACTCGCCAAGATCGCCGCCGAGGCCAAGGCCGCCGGCCGCCGCGTCGTTCTCGCGCATGGCGTATTCGACCTGGTCCATGTCGGTCACATTCGTCATCTGGAGGCGGCGCGCCGTCATGGCGACGTCCTGATGGTGACCGTCACTGCCGACGCCTTCGTCAACAAGGGGCCGGGCCGGCCGGCCTTCACCGACGCGCTTCGCGCCGAGATGCTGGGCGCGCTCGAGTACGTCGACTGGGTCGGGATCAACAGCAGTCCCGACGCCATGCCGGTGATCCGGGCGATCAAGCCCGACGCCTATGCGAAGGGTTCCGACTACGCCGACGCCTCGACCGACGTCACCGGCAAGATCGCCGAGGAGCGGAAGGCGGTCGAGGCGCATGGCGGGCAGCTGGTCTTCACCGACGAGATCACCTCGAGCTCGACCCAGCTCATCAATCGCTACTTCTCGACGCTCGATCCGTCGATCCGCGACTATCTCGATGGCTTCCGCCAGGAGCATCCGGTCGAGGAGATCGAGAAGCTGCTCGACAAGGTTCGCGACTACCGCGTCCTCGTGATCGGCGACGCCATCATCGACGAGTATCAGTACGTCGTGCCGATGGGTAAGTCGCCGAAGGAGAACATGATCGCGACCCTGTTCCAGAACCGCGAGATGTTCGCCGGCGGCGTCGTCGCCGCCGCGAACCATCTCGCGAACTTCTGCGCCGAGGTCGACGTCATCACCGCGATCGGCAGCGAGGACAGCAACGAGGAGCTGCTGCTGCGCTCCCGCCAGGACAACGTTTCCATCGACCTCATAGAGCGGCGTGGCCTGCCGACGACGCGCAAGTGCCGGTTCATCGATCCCGGCTACATGCGGAAGCTCTTCGAGGTCTACACGATGGACGACACGCCGCTGGACGCGGCGCTGGAAGCCGAGCTCAACGACAAGATCGCCGAGCGTATCCGCGACTACGACATGGTGCTGATCACCGACTTCGGCCACGGGCTGATCGGGCGGTCGACCATCGACCTGGTCAGCGAGAAGTCGAAGTTCCTGGCCGTGAACGCCCAGTCGAACAGCGCCAACATGGGCTTCAACCTGATCACTCGATATCCGCGGGCTGACTACCTCTGCATCGACACGCCGGAAGCCCGGCTTGCAACCGGCGAGAAGCGGGTCGAGGTCGAGACCATCGCCGGCGAGATCCTTCCGTCGATGGTCAAGTGCGACAAGCTGATCCTGACCCACGGCAAGTACGGCTGCGTCACCTACGCCAAGGGCGAGCCGGTATCGCGCATCCCGGCGCTGACGCGGACCGTCGTCGACACGGTCGGCGCCGGCGACGCATTCCTCGCCGTCACCGCGCCGCTGGTGTGCGCCGGGGCGCCGATGAAGGTCATCGGCTTCGTCGGCAACATCGTCGGCGCGCTCAAGGTCGCGATCATGGGGCATCGCAGCTCGGTCGACAAACCGGCCGTGGTCAAGTCGATGCGCGCTCTATTAGGCTAGGCGCATGACCGCACCCGCCAGCGTCGGCCGCTATTTCGCCTCGTTTCAGGCCGTCCTCGCTGCAGCCGAGGCGACGGATCGTTTCGGCAAGCGGATCGACCTCGACAAGGCGATCGGGTGGACGCTCACCGCCTCGCGCGCCGTGCACGCGCGCGGCGACAAGGTGATGTTCATCGGCAACGGCGGCTCGTCGGCGATCGCGAGCCACATGTCGGAGGACTTCTCCAAGGCCGCCGGCATCCGGGCCATGTGCTTCAGCGACGCGGCGACGCTCACCTGCCTCGGCAACGACTACGGCTACCAGTACGTCTACGAGAAGCAGATCGAGTGGCTCGGGCGCCCGGGCGACATGCTGGTCGCGATCTCGTCGTCGGGAAAGTCGCCGAACATCCTGAAGGGCGTCGAGGCGGCCCGCGCGCACAAGGCCGAGGTGCTGACCTTGACCGGCTTCGAGCCGGACAATCCGCTGCGCGGGATGGGGGACGTGAACCTCTACCTGCCGTCCAGGCAGTACGGCTTCGTCGAGGCCGGGCACCTGGCGCTGCTGTCCTCGGTCGTCGACTTCGCGATGGGATGGAACGGATGAGCGACCGCCGCTGGACCGTGCTGGTGACCGGCGGCGCCGGTTACGTCGGCAGCGTGCTGATCCCGCGCCTGCTGGCCGAGGGCCACAACGTGCGCGTCCTCGACCTCTATCTCTACGGCCGCGACCTCTTCGCCGAGCATCGCGGGCCCCGGCTCACCGAGATCCAGGGCGACCTGCGCGACCCGAAGCTCGTTGCCGAGGCGGTCAAGGGCTGCGACGCGGTCATCCACCTCGCCTGCATCTCGAACGATCCGTCCTTCGACCTCGATCCGGAGCTTGGCAAGTCGATCAACTTCGACTGCTTCCGGCCCCTGGTGAAAGCCTCCAAGGCGGCCGGCGTCGAGCGCTTCATCTACGCCTCGTCGTCTTCGGTCTACGGGCTCAAGGACATCCCGAACGTCACCGAGGACGAGAGCCTCGAGCCGATGACGGACTACGCCAAGTACAAGGCGCTCTGCGAGGATGTGCTGAACGAGGAGCGTTTGCCCGGCTTCACCACGCTGACCGTGCGGCCCGCGACGGTCTGCGGCTATGGCCCGCGCCTCCGGCTCGACCTCACCGTCAACATCCTGACCAGCCACGGCTACAACAACAAGAAGATCACCGTCTTCGGCGGCACGCAGAAGCGCCCGAACCTCCACATCGAGGACATGGTCGAGTTCTACGTCGAGAGCCTGCGCCAGCCGCACGAGAAGATCGACGGCAAGACCTACAATGTCGGCTTCGAGAACCACACGGTGATGCACATCGCCGAGATGGTGCGCGACGTGGTCGGCAAGGGCACCGAGATCGTGGTGACGCCGACCGACGATCTCCGCTCCTATCACATCTCCTCGGACAAGGTCCGCCGCGAGCTCGGCTTCGTCGCGAAGCACACGATCACCAACGCGGCGGAAGACCTGGTCCGCGCCTTCCGCGACGGCCGGGTCCCGAACTGGTCGAGCGACCCGCGCTACGTCAACATCAAGCTGATGAAGTCGGTCCATCTCAAGTGAGGTCGATCGGCCTCGACTTCGACAACACGCTGGTCGACTACGCCGATGTCTTTCGTGCCGAGGCGACCGCCTTCGGCCTCGATGCCGCCGCCCTCGACAAGACCGAAATCCGTGACCGCCTGAGGGCACGGGGCCCCGCGGGCGAGATCGATTGGCAGAAGGTGCAGGCCCGGGTCTACGGGCCGGGCCTCGCGAACGCGCCGATGATGGAAGGGGCCGCCGCGTTCCTTGGGCTTTGCGCCGAGGCCGGCGTCGAGCTTGCGGTTGTCAGCCACAAGGGGCGCTTCGCCGCGCAGGATCCGGGCGGCACCGACCTCAGGAAGGCGGCGAGCCGCTGGCTCGCGCGTCATTGCCCCGGCATCCCTTCGGACCGGA